>JAABRE010000041.1 GCA_011391125.1 Synechococcales cyanobacterium S06 | reverse complement strand
GTAAACATGGCAAAAGAATATTTACTAAAGTTCTTTTGCTATTTTATCATTAAAATTACCCCAATTTTCACTTCTTTTTTTTACCTTTCACCATTTCTGCTTTTGGCCGTCCATCTGCCAAATTCATATCCTAAATCTTTTGGCTCTTTGTCAACCGTTTCTAGTAATAGTTCAATATATTTAGCTGTCGCTTTTCTATGATTCCCTTCCATCCTTTTATCTTTTAAGCTTTCCAGATTTTCGACATCTCCATGCACCCACCAGTAAGATACTTTTTTCTGTCCACATCCGATAAAATTGGCAATTTCTGCTTGAGTTTTTCCATCATTTACCAACAGTAATATTAATATTCTTTCTCTGATTTCTGCATTTTCTTCTTCTTTTAATGCTTTTTGTAGTTTTTCTTTTTGTTCTGCTTTAAGATAATTCTTGGCGGGCATTTTCCTTTAAACTCCTTTTATTCTGATTTCCATTATACGTCCTTTAAACGCTGAACAGCTTATTCGTATTTAACTTACTCTTGATAAATAATTCATTGACTAATAAAAAATCTCGTTTTTGGCAATAATGATGAAGTAACCTTTCAAAAGCAGGCCGAATAGACTGCTCATTATTACTACCACCAAAACGCTTTAAATTATCCAAATCTTTATAATAATTATTAATCTGAAAAAGTGACATATAGAATTTTTAGTTGATATTTTGCTTCTTTTCCCCCTCTCCCTTTGGGATGAGGGGGGTTGGGGGGTGAGGGAGAAAAAGTGACATAAATTTAATTAATAATAAGTTGTAAAGTGGGCAATTATCATCACTATTACTAACAATAAATGTAATTGCCCACCCTACTAATTAAAATTCTTCAATTACCACTTGGCCGTCGATAACTTTACCGACTAAAATCACATCAGCAACCCCAACAAATAAACCATTTTCTAACACACCGGGTAAATTATTAATGGTTTTTTCTAACTCGGCGGGGTTATCAATACTAGCAAATTTGACATCAATAACCAAGTTACCTTGATCTGTCACCACGGGACCTGCTTTTCTAATCCCCATTCTTAATTCCGGTTTACCGCCTAGCTTTTCTAAACTACGCATGACGGGAGCAACAGCCATGGGGATTACTTCCACGGGCAAAAGGAAAGTTGAACCCAATTTCTCAACCATTTTGCCTTCATCCACTACGACAATGAACTGCTCGGCTAAAGCATCTACGACTTTTTCCCTGGTATGAGCAGCTCCGCCACCTTTAATCAAGTTTTTATTAGGATCAACCTCGTCAGCGCCGTCAATGGCGATGTCAATATGATCTACTGCATCTAAAGTGGTTAAAGGAATACCGTATTTTTTCGCCAAGACTTCCGCTTGAAAAGACGTGGGAATACCGACAATATTCTTGATTTCTCCAGCAGCAAGGCGATCGCCAATATATTGAATCGCAAAGGCAGTGGTTGATCCAGTTCCCAAACCCACCACCGTATCAGACTTGACTTTAGCGGCTGCGGCCTTACCGACTTCTTGTTTCATTAATTGAACAGGATCACTGGTAGTCATAAAATTAGGTTAAATTCTGGTTAATTATTTCTGGTTATTGGTATTAAATTAACAATTGTTAATTATTAAGTATCTAAGCAAAATTAATTGTGAAAAATAAAGAAGGTTGGTTGTAGTGTTAAAGTGCTACAACGAACTTTTTAGATTTATACAATTAATTCTGACCATCGACTTAATGAGTAATTAGTTATTGACAGCCAATAACATTTCTTTTAACTTGGCTAAGTCAGCAGCCCAACGGGGATCTGGTTGTACAGAATCCGAGGAAACTGATGCTTGATTAGTCGTAGCTCCTGGTTTTTTAGGATTACGCTTGGTTTTTTGGCGTTTTTCAGCAGTAGTGGGAGGAGTTACAACCTTAGCAACAGTTTCCTCCTCCTGACCACCTTCTTCGTCTTTACCCTTGGTTTTCTCTCTAGGTAAAGCTTTTTCGATTTTTAATTCACTCTCCATGAAGAATTGACCATTAAAATTGGCAATAAATTCATCGGCAGATTCATCAGTAGGAACGGTGACAAAAGCAAAACCACGACATTTACCTGTTTTACGGTCTTTGATGACCTTGGTGGAAATTGTATTGGCTTCATCTGCAAATAAAGTTTGCAATGCATCTTTTTCAATAATTTCTTTGGGTAAATTACCTACATATAAACGTACTGACATTTAGAGATACCTCCAGATTGATATAAAAAATTTGTTAGTGGTTTAAACACTGTGTTATTAATGGAAAACGACAAAGTACCTCGTCCATATTTCTGTGGACGAGGTTTCCGAGGAAAAATTTTATTAATTCAATAGGCCAAAAGAGTACGGCCAACCGCATTCCTTGACAATCTTGACTATTTTTCGTAATATCGGACTTGGCCGTCAAAATTTCTTTCCCTCTTAAAGTGCCGAGATTTTGCAAATTTATTTCAAGTTTAAGTTTTTGAAATCATTACTCGCTAAACTCGTCAGACTTTTCATTCTCAAAAGATTATTACAGAATCTTAACACTCCTTGACCATTTTTTTATTTATATTTTTTTTGCTGAACTTTTCTTGCTTAAGATAATGATTATTTATATCATTAATTACTTTATTTAATAAATAGAGATAATTTTGATCGTTGTGAAAATTTTTTTCTCTTTAGTTTCTAGTTTTCGTTCATTTTTAACATTTTTTCTCGGATTCTCTTGTTAAAACATCATGGTAGGGAAGACAAACCTGAATAATTATCAGTCTAACTACAATTATTTTTGTTGGCTTTACCTTACTCAAAAAGTAACTAAATGTACAAAATCTAAAATTTGTCAATCTTTTTTTACATTTCTTTACACATTGTTAATTACTTGTGTTAAAACAAGAGTATGAATCAAAAAAATAGTGAGGAGTGGATGATGTCAGAACCAATACAATTAACTTTAGAACAGCAATTTAGTCTTCGGTCCTTTGAAACTCAGGTTGCGAATATGAGTCGGGAACAGGCACAGGATTTTTTGGTCAAACTCTATGAACAGATGATTGTCAGGGAAAATATGTATAAAGAGTTCATTAAACATCAGTGGGGATTAGAACCCAGTGTGTAAGCAAATATCAATAAAACCCCACAAAGGAGGTACAACCTCCTTATTTTTATGTTCACTAAGCCAAGAAAAGAGCAGAATTTTTAACTTTCAACAATGGTAAGGGCAACGGCCGTTCGCCTCTACAATCAACTTTTATTTACACTTTGTCACAATTAATCCGGTCAAAAAAATGATAGGGTAAAGAAAAATATACTGATGCGATCATGTTTGAACGCTGCTTAATTTGTACGGATTTTACCGATAGTTTAGAACGCTTAGTTAATTTTATTCCCAGTCTGGGGAATAGTGGTTTACGGGAAATAGTATTTTTCCACAATGTACCTTTGTGGGAAGAAGGAGAAATGCCCCGAATTGATACTGACCAAATTGACGAGGCGATCGCCAGATTAGCAACGGCGAAAAAGTCAGTGCCAGCTGGAGTGGAAGTAATAATCGAAGTGACTTCTGGTCGCATAATAGAGAATATTACCAAAACTGTAGCCAAATATGACAGTGAAGTAATCATGGTGGGTACACCAATTAGAAGTGTATTAGAAGAGAAAATTTTTGGTAGTACCACTTTAGCATTAACAAAAATAACCTCCATTCCGATCATGATTTTACGTCCTCAGTTAATTTCAACTTATACAGTGGAGGAATTATCTTTACGTTGTCAACATTTATGGCGTTATTTATTAATACCTTATAATAACGAGAAAAATGAGCATTATTTAGTCGAACAAATTAAGAAATTTCTCACGAAAAATACGAGGAAATCCTTAGAAAAATGTTTATTATTATCCATTATAAATAAAGGTGGTAGTCGGGGAGTCCCAGTGGAATTTAAGTTAAAAGAAGCTGAGGTAAACATAGCTCAAATTAAAGCAGAATTAGAAACATTCGGTGTAGAAATAGAGACGAAAGTTCAAGAAGGAAATCCTTTACAGGAAGTCTTAAATGCCGCTTTAATTTATGATATTAGTGGTGTGGCGATCGCTTATAATCCTAGTAAAATATTAGGGTCAATAGTTCCGAGTTTAGCAACAGAAATCTTACAAAAAAGTTGGTTTCCGGTGTTATTTTTTCCCACTAAAAAATAACCATTAAAAGGTTTAAAGAAGGTTTGTTGTTGCGCTTTAACGCTAAAGCGCAACAACGAAATTTTACATTTACAGAATTATTAATAATTGCTAATTTTGGGTTATTTTTTAATAATTAAAACCGAGAAATAAGAAAGTTTTAAATCGGGGGCTAAATTATGGTATAAAATCTGATTAGATAACGTGGCATTTTCCACAATCCAAGCTTGTTTTAACAGATTATTCTGCTTTAAAAACTCCCAAACTTGGGGATAAACCGAACTAACTTTAAGTAAAACCACAACGTCCGCCCAAGCTAAAACCTGCTCTAATTCAGCAACTGTATAAAGTGCCGGTAAAATAGCTAAACGTTGATCCAAAACCGTTAAAGGGATGCCTAATTCAGCAGCAGCAGCGAGGGGAGAAGTTACACCTGGAATGGTTTTAACCACAATTTCAGGGTGTAAATTAGTCAAAGTTTGGGCTAAATAGGTAAAAGTGCTGTATAAGCCAATATCGCCTAAACAAGCAAAAACCACGTCTTCCCCCAAACTGAGATAGTCCCAGACTTGGAAAGCCGATTTTTCCCAAGCTTGAGCCAAAATCTGATTATCCTGTAAGTAGGGAAAGGATAAGGCCAGTTTTTGTTGCTGAGGTTGCAGCCAAGGTGCAATGATCTGTTCAGCTCGTCCGACTTTCTGACCAACGCCGGCAGGAAAAGCAACTACCTTGGTTTGCTGTAATAGCCGTAACCCTTTCACTGTAAGGAGTTCAGGATCACCTGTTCCTACACTCACACCATATAATGTTCCTATTTTCACAGGTTTATGATCCATCATGCCATTACCAACTGTTATTTTACCAGGATATTTTGCCAGATCAACGGATTATCAGAATTTATCCCACTGTATGAATCAACAAGGGATTCCCACGGCCATTGTACCTTTACGTCAGCGAGATTGGTATCCCACTTTGGGGGGAAGGTCCGTTACACCCATTATTAAGCAAATTGACGCTACTGTTAAGGACATTTTGGCGAAATATAAGGTAAATCGAGTAAATTTGATTGGTCATTCTGCCGGAGGTTGGATTGCGCGGATTTATTTGGGTGAAAAAACCTACGATATTCACGGGGAAACGGAAGCAGTTTGGCAAGCTAATCATTACGTGGCGAAGTTGATCACATTAGGTACTCCCCATGTTAGTCAAGAACGTTGGACAAAAAAGAATCTTGATTTTGTGCAAGATAATTACCCCGGTGCTTTTTATGACCACATTGATTATGTGTGCGTTGCAGGTAAAGCCATTTATGGTGCGAAAAAACCCGGTAGTTGGTTGGCATATCAAAGTTATCAATTGACTTGTGGTGAGGGGAGGTGTTGGGGAGATGGTATAACCCCCGTGAGTGCGGCACATTTGCCCGGAGCAAACAATATTGTGGTGGAAGGAGTGAAGCATTCGCCGAAATCTAAGGGTGTGTGGTATGGTTCAAGAGAAATACAGTCAGCTTGGCTATCCTATTTAATGTAAACCATAATAAGCTAAAATTTCCGTAATCTGCTGCCGATCGCTCAAGTCTAAATTATGGGGATATTCAAGGCAAATCCCTTTTAACTGACTGTTCAGATACTCAAATTGAGGGCAATCTTGGGCAATTAAGTTGGTTTTAACGCCGTGGATACTTTCTAAATGGGCTGCTATTTCCCGATATACTGCTAATGGTAGGCGATCGTTATAACAATATTGTGTTTTATTTTCAATTGCGGTAACTGTCACTTTGATTTATACCTCCTGTAATAGGTTAATTAGTCTTTGATGCACTACTATTTGAGCCAATGGCTAATTCGACATTTTGGCCTAATTGTTCTAAAGTAACTTTATTGCTATTGGTGTCAATCTGTTTCACTAACACCATTCCATTGGCAAGAAGATCACCAGCTTTGACATAGCGACTATCCTTTTCTCCAGGAGCTTTGACAATGGCATGATTTATCCCATTTATGTCAATAATACCAGTTATAACCACTTGTCTGGCCTGATCTGGTTCAGGTTTAGGAGCTGGATTTAAACTAAAATCAGGTTTTACATAGGGAATACCCCTTCGATTAGGTAATTTTCCTGAAGGATTATTGGGAAAGTCTGGTGTGACATCTATAATCGCAATTGGTGGTGGTGGTACGATAATATTACCGGGAAGACTTTTCTGTGAGGAGGGAGTTCGATTTAAACCAGAAGTAGTAGCAATGGGATTTTCTTGTTGGATAACTGGTCTGTTGCGTTGTTTACCAGTAGTTGTTTTACCAGTAGTTGTTTTACCAGTAGTTGTTTTACCAGTAGTTGTTTTACCAGTAGTTGTTTTACCAGTAGTTGTTTTACCAGTAGTTGTTTTACCAGTAGTTGTTTTACCAGTAGTTGTTTTACCAGTAGTTGTTTTACCAGTAGTTGTTTGTCCCCCAGAACTATTATTATCCCCACTTTCCGGTAAGGGTGAAATGTCATTCGATTCTTCAGGAAGGAAAATAGGAGGTATAATTACCCCAAAAGGATTACGATTGGGACTACTAGAACCTTTCGGCACAGAATTCGCCCGTTGATCTGGATTGGTGGCTGGAATTAAAGTGGAAGTAACAACCGTTGACCGACTTGGAGTTTCACCCTTTTCCAGAGGATCTTTAAAGTCCTGTTTTTCGGGTTGTTTGTTTTGATTGGCCGTGGTTTGGGGAGGTTTTTCCGTGGGTTGTTCAGCCTTTTTTGAATCTTTACAACCACCTAAAACCATTAATAACAAACTTAACGATATGATCAAATATGATTTACTCATACTCTTTACCTCGGATGATGGAATTTAGCTTGGATACTATTATCTTAGCCTTCTCTAGGTTAATTGACCATTGATAATTAATTGTCAATTTTCGCTTTCGGGTTTTCCTTAATAATTTTAAAATTAGTTAACTAAATAACACCATTTATAATTATGTCCCCTATTTTAGAAGAACCAGACTTCCCTTTCACACCAGAAAATAAAACTGTTTTTGAGGGAGTTATTTCTGAAGATACTTTAAATTTAGTTTTATTAAGCTTGAAAAATGGCGATTTTCAGCAGAGATGGGAACTTGCTAAAATTTTTCCTAAGCTTGACAAAGACGCACTTATCCCCTTGTTGGCGATTTGGGAAGATAAAACCGAGGACAGGGAATTGCGTTGGTTCGTTGGTCGAATTCTGGGCAATTTTTCCGAAGCAGAAGTCGTGTTATCTTTAGTCAAAATCCTGCAACAGTCTGAGGAGGAAGAATTATTAACGGTGGCCACTGAATCTTTGAGCAAAATTGGTCAGGAGGCTGTTGCGTGTTTAACTCAACTACTCACAGAAGACGAAGAGAAACGTTTATTGGCGATAAAAGCTTTAGCACAAATTCGCAGTCAAGAGACGATTTCACCTTTATTGTCCATGGTCAATGACCCAAATTCTGACATTCGAGGGTTGGCGATTGAAGCTTTGGGAAGTTTTCATAACTCCACCATTACCCAAGTTTTACTGGACTCGTTGCAGGATAAAGCTGCAAAAGTGAGAACTGAAGGAATAATTGCCCTTGGTTTTCGTCATCCCACGGAACTAACTACAGAAATAGTAGCTCAAATTACACCTTTCTTGTCTGATTTTAATCCCGAAGTTTGTCAACAAACTGCTTTAACTTTAGGCCGAATTGCGACACCTCAATCTATGGAAGCATTATTTGCTGTGTTAAAATCCCCGATGACTCCTGTTTGGTTACAACTACCAATTGTAAGAGCTTTGGGGTGGTGTGAAACTGAGCAGGCGATCGCCTATTTAGGGCAAACTTTTGAATGGGCTGATAGTCAGATTTGCGAAGAAATAGTATCAATTTTAGGGAAACAGGTTAAAAACGAACTTAAACAACAAGCGAGTGATCTTTTAATTAATTATTTATATTTGCAAAAAAAGGACTTACAAAAAATACAAATTAGGCAAAAAATTGCCATTGCGATCGGGAATTTAGGACAAAAAAATGCTCAAAAAGCATTAGAATTACTTGCAAAAGATGCGGAAAAAACTGTACGATTACACGCAAATTTTGCCTTAAAACAATTAATGATTAATAATTAACAACTATCAACTATCAATTATCAATTATCCAAAAGTGTGAGTATATTACCATCTGGTTGTAAAACTAAGCGGATAGTTTGAGTTTCTGACTGGGAAAAAGGAGAAACAAAAGACACAGAAGTGGGGGGAAAATTGACTTGTTGTAAATAAAATTCCGCATTATATCCTAAGGGAATAACAGTTTGAAGATAACCATTTTTATTAATAACTAAACGATATTGTAAAGTTTGTTGTAAATCGGTGGGTGGTTGCCATTTTTCCTGAAAATAATTTCTAACTTCAGCTATTTGAGGAGTATAATCAAACAAACTGGCAGTCTCATCAAGACTAGGTTTTAGCAAATTTTCATGAGGTTTTTCTTCCTCTATTTTTTCAGGAATAATTAGTTGAGTATTAGATGAATTAAGAGATAAATCATTAGGAAAAGTAGTCTCAGGAGATGACAATTCTGGTGAAGATAAATTGGTTTGAGAATTATCTTGAAATGTCGGTACTTCTGAAGGAGATTTTAACACTAAAATAGGAGGTTTTTTCTCAGTTTGGGGAGGTTGGGGATTAATTATCAGAGTTGGCGTTTCCGGTTGTTTTGGTTGGGTAGATTGAGGTTTAGGTTGAGGAATAATAACTAACTCTGTCTGTGATGGTTTTACTTGTGAAGGTTGAGTGGAAGTGACGGAAGGTTGAGTTAATTTGGGAGATTGGGGAGGAGTCACAGGAGAAGGAGGTGACAATTTTTCCCTTTTTTGGAGAGTAGGAGGTAAAATTGCTGGAGTTACCGGTTGATTAGTCGAGGGTTGGGGAGGTATTACTTCCGATAAAGGTTTTTTCGGAGAAGTTGGCCTAATTTCTGACGTGGAATTTTTCGCCACGGAATCCGAGGGTGAAGTTGTGGGAGACTGGTGAGACAATTTTACTCCTACCGTTAATCCTACCGCTAAAATGATTCCGGCTGTAGCAAAAAGGGGAATTGCTTTTTTTGATTGTCCACGGTAAAATTCTGGTAAACTCGCTATTTCTTGACTATATTCTTCTAAGGCATGGGCTAAATCGAATAATTGAACAACGCTCAAAAGAATAGACTGAGGGGAAGATTGTCGATTCAGATTCCCTAAATGTAATTTGTGGTTTGTGACTCCTTGGGGATGTAAATATGGTTGTTGGGAGGAAGTGGGTAATTTGGTTACATTTGAGGTAATCGTTGGTTGAGTGAGAAAATTTTGGACATATTCCCTGACTGTATTGCATAGAGAATCTAACAAATGGCGATCGCCCGTTACAGTGATTTGTGTTTCAGCAGCGAAACGAGGATCATCAAAATGTAACTGAAAGTATAACTCTTTCAGGTTCGGTTTTTGTAGATAAATAGATAGGGGAGAAACTTTTCCGACTATTTCTAAACTACAGGTAGGAGGTGTATAACGTTTAACCAGTGAAACCATAAATTCAAGTAAAAAGTAAAAAGTAAAAAGTAAAAAATGAGAAGTAATAAAAAGTAAAAAACGAAGAAACAAAAGTCGAAAGTAAGAGGTTATCTGTTATAAATTAATTTTAGAATAATCTAAAAGTGCTAACCAGAGACGACGATGACCATTTTCATCACTATAAAATAATAAATCTATCAATAATTTGAATCCTAATTGCTCTAATTTGTTATAATTTGTCTCATCTTCCTCCATTCTATCTTGATAAGTATTGGTAAATTTATCGATGTAGTCTCCTAATAAAGTTATTTGATGAGGTGATTGGTTTTGAGAGAGACTTTCCTCTAATAATGTCACCCCACGACGGATTAATTCCTGATGTTTATTGGCCAAATAACAGATAATCAAAACCAAGGATTTTGCTTCTTCAATATCTAGTTTTTTTCGCCCTCCTGAACTTTTCCTTATGGGGTTTGATTGACGTAACCGCCACAATTCCACCCTATTCGTAATTGTACTATTTATTTTTAAATGTTTGGCTGCTGTAATAATTGTATCGGAAGTTATCTCGGCCAAAGATTCTAAGGCCAACAAAAGTAAATCCAGATGTGTTTTAATGTTGTCTAATTGTTTATTATCTGGAGTTTTTTTTACGGATAAATCTTTAAAGGTGGGGGGTTTCAACTGTGATAACATTTAGTTTAAATTTATCTTTAATTTTAAAGACTATTATATCGCAATCCTATTTTACTGGTAAATTTGAACCCCTTAACCTCCCTTGACAGGAGGAAGGAATTGAATTAAAACTATTTAGAATTACGATATAGCAATTTCCGATTAAATGTTATTTATCCCTCACCCCCTACCCCCTCCAACCAAAGGGAGAGGGGGAAAGAGAGGTAAAATGTCAAATGAAAATGCTATAACGATTAACCAAAAAATTTTGTTTAGTGGTTTCCTCTTCTTTTCCGAGGAAAAAATAAGGAGAATAAGTCGTTTTTTCAGGTTTCCTTCGACTTGGTGAGGGAGGATAACTGATAACTGATAACTGATAACTGAAATGACGTATCGTAACACAGTTTATCGAAAAATCTTATCTTATATTTTATTAGTTAAACTGTACCTTATAAACAGCAATAACAAATAGAGGTAGAAAAATGAACAGGATAAAATTAAGAAATAATTTAACTGAAAAGTTAGCTTTTTTATCAGAGGAACAACTTAACTTAATCTCTCAATTAGTCGATGAATTTAATTTATCTCAAGATTTTTTTGCAAATAAAGAAAAGGAAGAAAAAATACTTAAAAAGTGGCAATATTTGCTAAAAAATAATCGAGAATTAGACGAATCCCAGCCCTTATCTGACAGTGATATTAAGATAATTTGTCAAATTTTGATCAAGGAAAATAAAACTCGTCCAGGGGTAATTGCTAATGGTGAATTTACCATTCCTGATAATTTTAATGACCCTTGATTAAATAATATCTCAACTTTACTCTATCGGAATTAATAATAAATCTGAGGAGATTTATTATTAATTATCTACCGAAAAATCTAAACTTTCTTAAGTATTATTTCCAGGATTATCTTCTTTAATTACCACTATCATTGGTGTAAAAATAGTAAATTTTCTCTGATTTTTTATTTTAGTTACTCTTTTAAATGTTCGCATTTTCACTAAAAATCTCCGATTTTGTGTAAAATTGGATTTCCACTACTTTTTCTTAACGTAAATAAGCAATCGTTACTCCTGCTCCTCCATCCTTATCGGATGCTAACTCAAATTTTTCCACCTGGGAATGTGCTTTTAAAAACTGCTGTATCCCGTCTCGCAATTTTCCTGTACCTTTTCCGTGGATAATCCATAACACTGTTGAACCTGTAGCGCTACCAGTGGCGATCGCCTTGTCAAGTTCAATTTCCGCATTATGGACCCGACTACCCCTCAAATCTAAAGTATTTTGAGAAGTCCTAATAGTCAGAGAAGTATTTTTAGGGGGGGGAGGAGCAACAGTTTTAGGAGGTTTCACCGGTATCTCGACTTTTTGACCATCCAAAGATTCAATATCCGTCACAGGAAGAGTCATTTTCATGATCCCAAATCTAACGGTAATTTGCTCATTATCTTCGAGGGAAATTACCTCACCGGTTTGTTCAAGTCGAGGAATCCTAATTTTTTCGCCGATTTTCGGTTTATATCCGGGTTTTTTCGGGGTAACAACCACCGGTAAATAAGTCTCCCCAATTTTCTGTAAGTTTTCCGTCGCTTTTTGAGCATTTTGGCCAAGTTGAGGTCCTTGTTGCAAAGTCCTAATGACCTTGGCGATTTCAGCCTTGGCTTGACTAATTGCGTCTTGGATGGCTTTTTCCTGAGATAACTTTAATTCGCGCTCCCTGTCTTTCAATTCCGAGGCTTTTTGTGACACTTGGGCATAAAAACGCTCAGTTTTCTGCAATAATTGACTAGCAGTCTCGGCTTTTTGTTCCTGTTCTCGTCGTTGTGCCTCCAAACCTGCTATAACTTGATTAACCTCCTCGGAATATCCCCCCATCTGCTCCTGTGCTACACTAATAATTTCCGATTTTAAACCCAACCGTTGCGCAATAGTTAGAGCATTTGATCGACCTGGAATTCCCCACAAAAGTCGATAAGTGGGTTGTAAGGAATTGTCATCAAATTCCACGGAAGCATTCTCAAACCTACTATCCTGATATTTTAAAGCTTTTAATTCCCCATAATGGGTCGTAGCAATAGTTAATTTTACATTGTCAGCTAAATATTTTAATAACGCAATGGCCAAAGCACTTCCTTCGGCCGGATCTGTCCCAGCGCCCACCTCATCGAGTAAAATTAAAAAGGGAGAAGTCTCACTTTCGATCGCACTAATAATACGGCTAATTCGGCGAATATGTCCCGAAAAAGTGCTTAAACTCTGCTCCAACGACTGCTCATCGCCAATATCAGCTAAAATATTACCAAACCAAGGCATTTCCACCGGCTCTTTTGCTGGGATGAATAAACCAACCTTGCTCATTAAAGCTGCTAAACCAAAGGTTTTCAAAGTAACGGTTTTCCCCCCCGTATTCGGACCAGTAATGGCCACCACCTTAATTTCTGGTTTAATGGTAACAGTAATGGGAATTACAGGGTTTCCTTCCTCGTGTTGATGTTGCCAAACGAGTAAAGGATGGCGCAAATTCCGCACCGTGACGGTTTCCTCAGCGTTGATCAAACGAGGAGGATTTGCCTGTAGCCACAAACTATAACGGGCTTTTGCCGTTGCCAAATCAATCTTGGTCACGCATACCAATAGCACCTCTAAATCGTCTTCTACCTCGGTTATTTTAGCCGTTAAGGCAGTCAAAATCGCCTCGACCTCTTTTTGTTCCTGACGTTGGATTTGGGTCAGGGAATTGCCCAATTGAATAATGGAGTTAGGTTCGAGGTAAAAAGTTGATCCCGTACCCGATATATCATGAACGATCCCGGGGATTTGCTCTTTTTGACCGGCCTTGACGGGGATAACAAAGCGATCGCCCCTTTGGGTAATGACCAATTCTTGGAGGGAATTTGCTTGTCTTTGGAGGATATTGTGGAGAATTTTGTAGATTTTGTCGCGAAATTGCTTACTTTTAACCCGTAATTCGGCTAATTTCTCACTGGCTCTGTCAGTAACTTCCCCTCTATCATCAATACAGTGGTGAATAGACTGCTCAAGTTCGGGATAAGTGCGAACTTGCTCAATTAAACTGGTTAAAGTGGGTACATTGTCTTGGTCCTCAATCACTCGTCTTAAACGTCTCACACCGGCCAAGGTGGTGGCAATATTGAGCAATTCCACACCAGAGAGCATCCCGCCAATTTTAGCGCGTTCGAGGGACAAACCTATATCCTGTATCCCTTCAAAGGATAATCCCCTGTCCAATTTTTGTTCTAAATAATAGACTTCCTTCGTTTGCTCTAATAACTCAATACTCTCCTGTTTCGTTTGAGGTATTGGTAAATAGCGAGAGGCGATCGCACCCAATTTTGTCGCTGCAAAGGTCGATAAATGTTGACAAAGACGGGGCCATTCCAGTAGTGCTAAAGTTTCTGTTTGAATCAAAATAAGTTATTTATAATCAAGAATAGTAAAATATAGATAACAATTGTAACCTAAAAACACCCTAAAAAGCAGGGCGTTTTCATTCTCGGAGGTGAAAACGGTGGGGAATTAGGGTATTGGGGGGATTTTTCACTCTCGGATTTTCAATCATAATTAAAAGTCATAAAATTATCAATTTGTGGCTATAAATTATCAAAAAAAATTGCTTATTCACTGTTTAGTGTTCCTTGTTCAAAATAAAAAATTTAGAATGAAAACACCCTGTCTAAAAAGGGAGACAATTTAAACTAAATAAATATTTATTAGCTAATATTATTTTTTCCCATAATACGGTAAACAGAAATCATTTGTTTTTTACCTTTTAACTCTTTTTCCCCCCAAGATTCCACCTGAAAATTATCGTCTAAATAGGCTAAAGTTTCCTTACCAATTAAGATACGACAATCACAAGGTTGATTATCCTTATCGCAACTTTCCAAACGGGAAGCGGTATTTACCGTATCACCAATAACACCATATTCCATACGATCTTTCCCTCCTAAACTACCGGCTACAACTTCACCAGTATAGATCCCAATACGCATTTGCATTAAAGGCAAATTTTCCTGTTGACATTTTTGATTAAGTATAGCTAAATAGTCACCAATAGCCAAAGCACAATTAACGGAATTTTGTGCATCTTGGGCGATTTCTAAGGGATTTTTCCGAGGAATCGGTACACCAAAAACTGCCATTACTCCATCTCCTGTAAACTTATTAATAATACCTTTATGATTAACAATTTCATGGGCAATTGCTTCTAGGGATTGATTTAGCCACTCTAGCAAATTTTCCGGTGTCATAATCTCAGAAATTGTACTAAAACCTTTAATATCTAAAAATAATAAAGTAGCGGTTAAAGAAACTCCTGGTAACTTTCCTGATGTTAACAAATTTTCTCTTTGTTCCCATAAAGCTGTGGCAATTTCAGGGGAAGTATTTTGTCCGAGTAATTTCATTACCGTTTGTTGTTTTTGGTAGTCTTGATAAGATTGATGGGTGACAACAATACCAATTGTGAAGATGAAACCAAGGGCAGGTGCTGCGATGGGTATCCAACCCGCATTTAAAAAGAGGATCATTCCGGTGCTTAAAATAATAATTACACCACTACTAATGGCCAAAAATACGGCGATCGGGTGACGAAATAAAAAACCCGTGACTCCACCCATTATGATCCACAAAACAAGCCAAAGTATTTCTTGTTTTTCTGTCCAATACCAAAACAGCCGTCTTGATCCGGTAGCCGAATCTAAAAATTGGCTAATTAGGTGACCATGAACCATGACTCCGGGGATATTCTGTCCGGATTTACGATAAGGTGTAAAAAAGGTATCCCTAAGACTAATGGCTGTTGTACCAATTAACACTATTTTATTTTTGACTAAATTTGGGTCAATATCTCCCGTCAAAACTTGACTAAAAGTAACGGTTTGAGCTGGGTTATTTCGATTACGATAATTGAGTAAAACTTGATAGCCGCCTGCGTCAATCTTTTGATAACCGCCACTATTCGGGAGCAGCGGGACAAAGGTTTCTTCGCCAAGTCGCAAATAAGCGGGGTTTTTTTCACTTCCCCGGGGCGTAATTCCCTGATTGTATAGATAATTCAAAGCTATCAACAAAGAAAATGAAGATAAGGTGTCTCCTTCTTCAGTTTCTGCAAATAAGACATTTCGTCTTACTACTCCATCGGGATCTAAAGGTATATCATTAAATCCGATTTGTTCCGGTGATGATTGTGGAGGTGCTGGAGTTCCTATAATTGTATCTATATTTCTGACTACAAACAGATTCGGTTGTTTGAGTTCTTGTTGTAATTCTTCATGTCCCGGAGCCACAGGAATGTCTCGATATATATCTAATCCTATGGATTGGGGTTTATCTTTCTGTAGATTTCTTAACACTTGGGCTAAAATGCGATCGCTCACCGGCCATTGTTGCTGTCGTCTAATATCCTCCTCAGTAATGGCTACGACCAATAATCTTTCATCAATGGCTGTATCGGTACGCCATTTTAACATCTGATCGAAGGCCAACAATTCCCAATATTGCCATTTTCCCAGCTGACGTAATCCTAAAAATATGGCCGTTACGGAAATAATGGCGATCGCCAAAAAGCCAATCTCTTCAGGAAAAAACCGTTTTACCTTCATTGTAATAATGGATAATTACTAAAATTAGTTTGCCACCTTTGAATCAGTTTTGAGAATAAATAAAAACCGAAACAACGATGGCAAAAAACTAATTATTAAAACGAGACTTGCCTTTAGTAACACAAAATTTTCAACCTTTGTTATATTACATTAAGGGCAACAAACTACGGACGGTTACCTAAACAACTGCGCAGAGTTCTTTTTCAAATTTTTCAATTTCCCGTTCCATTTCTGGGGAAGGGATAAAACCGCGATCGATTTGTCTCTCTTGCATATGAGTAGCTTGCAGGGCAGTTTCAATTAATTTCATGGCTTCTTTGGGTTTTCCTTGACCACAGAAGAATAAATCTGCTGCAAAATAGCCATACTCAGGCCAAGTATGGATGGCAATATGAGATTCTGCTAAAGTTGCTGTCGCTGTAACTCCGTGGGGACTAAACTGGTGAACACATAGATCAATCAGGGTTGCCTGTCCAACCGTAATACCCTCAATTAAAGCTTGACGAATTTTCTCTGGATCATTGAGAAGATCGGCAGGTGAGCCCCATGCATCTACTACCAGGTGAGTTCCCATTTTTTTCATTCTTTTCTCTTTACTCCATGCTATGGTGTGAAGCTATTTAGATATAGCATAAATTTGGTGACCTATTAGAATCACCATAAATCATTATATAACTTTTTTCAGAAAAAAACACAAGTGAGAAAAAATTTTTTTTTGGTAAACTTTTGTATAACGCGACGCGCTAGGGAAAAGGGAACCGGGAATTCGTAAAAGTAATGCGAGGAGAGGATTTTAGCTTTTAGCAATGTCCTAATTAAGAGTGCGTACTGCTATAACCGTCTCTTTTTTTGAACTTCTAGTCCATGTTTCGAATTCTGGACTAAAGTTAAAGGTTTAATCAGTCATTTGCAAACCGTTAGGCATGATGGTTTGTTCCAAAAAAGCTTCCACAAAATTTGTATCGGCCAAATTTGCGCCAATGAGGTTAGCTCCCGTAAAATTCGCGTGGCTCAAATTAGCTCCCTTTAAATTACTTAACAATAAACCAGCTTGAGAAAGATTAGCATAAGTCAAATTAGCCTGACACAAATGGGCATTGAGCAAATTACTACCGACCAAATTACTGTGACTTAATTTGGCTTTTTCAAAGTTAGTATTTCTTAATTCTGCACCCCTTAAATCAGCATTGGTCAAATTAGCACCTTTTAAATTAGCCGATTCGAGGTTAGCACCTTCGAGGTTAGCACCTTGAAGATTAGCACCTTCTAAATTAGCACCCCGTAAATCGGCATAGCTTAAATCAGCACCTTCTAAATTCGCCAACTCGAAATTAGCTCGATGTAAATAGGCCTTGATTAAAATTGCTTTTTTCAAATTAGCTTCTTTAAAGTTAGCTTCGGTTAAAATGGCTCTGGTTAAAATTGCTTCTTTTAAATTAGCCTTAAATAACACAGCTCTGGTTAAACTCGCACTACTCAAATTTGCTCTTTTTAAATTAGTTTTAATTAATTCTGCGCCCATCATGCTTGCGCTAATTAAACAAGCATTAGTCAAATCTGCGCCTATTAAAATCGCATTACCAAAAATAGCACCATGACAATCAGCATTTCTCAAATTTGCTTCCGTTAAATTAGCTTGAGCAAAATTAGTTTCAATTAAATGAGCATCTTGAAATTTTGCTTCCGTTAAATTCGCATTTTGAAAATTAGCACTGAGTAATGTTGCTCCTTGAAAATTAGCTCTTTTTAGACTGGTTTTATGAAAATTAGTTCGGTTTAAATTGAGTTTTTTCAAGTTAGCTTGAAACATTTTAATTCCTTGAAAATTGCGCTCTCCAGACTTATATTTACTTAAAATCTCTTGCTCGTCAATTAAATGGATGGTATTCATAAATTTTCCTGGATTATTCCTTTTTTATGAGAAATTCCAGACTCTCCTTGTTAAAGTTGTTAATAATTATTGATCTTCTTTTTTTGGTAGGCAATCGCCTTTTTTCCTACTCTTAATCTTTAGACTTTAATTTAATTAGTCTAAAATTCCTTCACAAATTTACTTAAATATTTTATACTTGGTGGTGACAACTACAAATCGTCAAATTCAGCACCACAAAATCTTAAATGCCAACCAGGTCTTGGCATTAAACTAGAAAAGTCTATACTATTATTGATCCGATCTGCTTCGCTTTTTTCAGGGCTATAGTTGCTTAATTTCATACTTAATTGTGGCTAAAGGTTTAATTAACCTTGGTCGCTTATTTAAGCTTAATCTTTCTTAAACTTTTCTTAATATTTACGTTATAAATTCAATAAGTTTAAATACTAAAAAAGTTTAATTTTTGTTAATTATCCCACTTCGTCCATGCCGAACTGATGGGATAATTACTTTCTAATGATAATCCTTAATTAGAGATTATTGCAAGTAATTAAACGGTTTTTTTTGATACAAAAATTCAGTAAATTTAGTTAAAGGAAAGGTTAATGAAAGTTAAAGCCGCTATCGCTTGGGAAGCTGGTCAACCATTAAGTATTGAAACTGTGGATTTAGAAGGTCCCCAAGAAGGGGAAGTTTTAGTGGAAATTAAAGCTACCGGAGTCTGCCACACTGACTACTATACCCTGTCAGGAAAGGACCCCGAAGGCTTATTTCCAGCGATTTTAGGCCACGAAGGAGCCGGAATTGTCGTCGAAGTTGGCCCCGGAGTAAAAAGCCTCAAACCCGGTGATCATGTCATCCCCCTTTATATCCCCGAATGTCGCCAATGTGAATATTGCCTTAGCATGAAAACCAATCTTTGTCAAGCCATACGATTAAGTCAAGGCAGGGGTGTTATGCCGAATGGGACAAGTCGCTTTAGCTATAAAGGTAAAATGATTCATCACTACATGGGAACTTCAACCTTTGCCAATTATACCGTTGTGCCGGAAATAGCACTGGCAAAAATTCGAGAAGATGCGCCCTTTGATAAGGTCTGCTACATAGGTTGCGGAGTGACAACGGGCATCGGAGCAGTGATTAATACGGCCAAAGTTGAACCGGGGTCAAGGGTAGTAGTTTTCGGCTTAGGTGGCATTGGTTTAAACGTAATTCAAGGGGCAAAATTGGTCGGTGCTGCTCAAATTGTCGGGGTGGATCTTAATGCTAAAAAACG
This sequence comes from Synechococcales cyanobacterium S06, assembly GCA_011391125.1. Classification (GTDB taxonomy): domain Bacteria; phylum Cyanobacteriota; class Cyanobacteriia; order Cyanobacteriales; family JAABRE01; genus JAABRE01. The sequence continues at coordinate 27,382 of JAABRE010000041.1, read as the reverse complement.
CGCTTTGGCCGAAAAATTTGGACTGACTGATTTTGTCAACCCGAGTGAAATTGAGGGGGATTTAGTATCATACTTGGTGGAGTTAACCAAAGGTGGAGCAGACTATAGTTTTGAGTGTGTTGGTAATGTTAAATTAATGCGTCAAGCATTAGAATGCTGCCATAAAGGTTGGGGAATTTCAACCATCATTGGTGTCGCTGGAGCAGGTGAGGAAATTAGCACTCGGCCTTTTCAATTAGTTACGGGAAGGGTGTGGAAAGGTTCGGCTTTTGGTGGTGCAAGAGGGCGCACTGATGTGCCTAAAATTGTGGATTGGTATATGGATGGTAAGATTAATATTGACGATTTGATTACGAATGTTTTGCCTTTGGAAAAGATTAATGATGCTTTTAATTTGATGCATGATGGTGATGGTATTCGTACAGTTATCAGTAATCAGTAATCAGTAATCAGTTAACAGTAAGTGGTCAAAATTAATGATATATGTAAAAGTTTGTTGTTGCGCTTATCGGGCTAGTAAGGGTTAACGGCCGTTAACCCCTACTGTCAACTGTTAACTATCAACTGTCAACTATCAACTATCAACTGTCAACTATCAACTGTCAACTATCAACTGTCAACTGTCAACTATCAACTATCAACTATCCACTGATTTGCATTGCCTTGGTTAATTCAGCTGCTACCAAGGGGCGGGAAAATTCCTTGGGAGGTAACTGCCCATTGCGCAACATTTCTCGCACTTTTGTCCCGGAAAGGTGGATGCGTTCTTCTGGTCCACTGGGACTGGTTTTGGTGGTGGCCATTTGTTCAGTGCGTGTACAATAGAATGCGTGTTCAAACATCATGGGAGTGATTCCCATTTCTCCTGGTTCAAATTCGTCAAAGATGTATTGAGCATCATAAGTGCCGTAATAGTCACCAACGCCAGCGTGGTCTCTACCAACAATAAAGTGGGTACAACCGTAGTTTTTCCGTACTAAAGCATGGAAAATCGCTTCCCGCGGACCTGCGTAACGCATGGCAGCGGGGTTAATCGCTAGAATTACTCTATCTTGGGGGAAGTAGTTTTCGAGCATGATTTCGTAGCAACGCATTCTTACGTCGGCGGCTATGTCATCACTTTTAGTTGCTCCGACTAGGGGATGTAGGAATAAACCATCGACGATTTCCAAAGCACACTTGATAATATATTCATGGGCGCGGTGAATCGGGTTGCGGGTTTGGAAACCAACGACGGTGTGCCAACCTTTTTCTTGAAACATTGTTCGAGATTCGGCGGGATCTATTTGGTAGGGGGGGAATAAGGGATGGGGGTGACGCTCTAATAACCAAATTGGACCAGCTAAGTTGATGGGGCCTTGTTCATAAACGACTTTCACTCCGGGGTGTTTAATTTCGTCGGTTTTATAAACATTAACTGCTTCGTGTGCCTTATTATAGCGATATTTTTGGGTTAATTCTAACACGCCAATAAAATTGCCTTCTTGATCGTCTAAACGCACCCAACTTCCTTCTTTTAAGGGGTCGGCTATTTCTTCACTGACCGATAAGGTGATGGGTATTGACCAAGGAAGACCATTGACTAAACGCATTTTATCGACTACATTTTCATAGTCAGCTTGCTCCATGAAGCCATTTAAGGGGCTAAATGCACCAATGGCAATCATTACTAGGTCAGAAGTGGCGCGTTCGTCTAGTTGAACTCTAGGTAGTTTGTCGGATTGATCTAAAAATTCTTGACGTTCGGCTGCGGTGGCTATTCTATTGATTAATTGACCGCCGTGAGGCGCAATGCCATGATGACTCAATTTGATACCCTCTTTTTTGCTTACAATTGCTGTTTATTATCTTATGCTGAGGTGGCAATTGACAATTACTTGATTTTTACCTTGACATGGTGAGTGCAAAAAAATAAGATTAAAAATCTTTCTAATCAAGACTAATAGCAAAATTGAAACATTAATTTACATTTTTTGGCTCGGGTTAATCTGCTTATGTTCAAATTAAGTAGTAAAATGTACCATGTATAAAGTTTATTTGTTTTAATAGCTAAAAACGAGATGATTACAGTCTTGGTTGTCGATGACAGTATAACACCCCGTCAAATGCTCTCAGAACTTCTCCAGAGTCATGGAATCAAAGTAATTGAAGCAATTAACGGTATTGAAGCTCAAGAAAAATTGGGCGCAGAAACGGTCAATTTAGTCGTGACTGATTTGATTATGCCGGAAATGAATGGTTATGAATTGTGTCGTTGGATTAAGAATAATCCGCCTACTAGCAAGATTCCCGTTTTGATGTGTTCGACTAAAAGTGAAGAATTTGATCGATATTGGGGTATGAAACAAGGAGCAGACGCTTATATAACAAAACCTTATCAATCAGCAGAAATGTTGAAAACCATCAAAACGCTGCTAAAAGGATAAAATTCTTTGGTTTAAATGTCTTAACTTATCAGGTTAATTCATTTTTAGCTAAAGAAAAAAATTTAAGTTTACATGAATCAATAAAGGTAAATTTTAACAATTAACAATTAACAATTAGTTAATTTTTAATTGTTAGTTATCTGTATAATAATTTAAGGAAATTTTAAATTTTTGTCATAATATTTGAGTTAGATGGATGATTTGGGCTAAGATTTTCTTGCTTTATTTTCTGATAATTAAACATTGATGGATAGTAATTCTAGCAATTTAAACGCCAATCTTATTAGAGTTTTTCTCGTTGATGATGAGAAAATTTTTCGTCTTGGTTTGGTGGAAGTATTAAGGGATTTTCCCGAATTAATCTTACTTGATTTTGATGATTCTCGGTCAATTTTTCAGCAGATTGAAGATAACAAACCGAATTTAATAGTTTTAGAATATAGCTTTTTATCTCTCGCTAAAAAAATTATTAAAAATTACCATAATCTTCCTATTTTTTTACTTACTTCCAAGTTAGAAAAATTACCGCTTTCCACAATTAAGGAATTAGGAATTAAAGGTTATGCTCCTAAAAATATAGACAGTTCAAAATTAATTGAAATTTTGGTTGAAATTGCAGGAGGTGGAACTTCTTTCTACCAATATAAGCAAAATTCAAGTAACCAAAATAACTCGCTAAAATGGTTATCTAAAGTTCGTAAAATGGGATTAAATGAAATTGATAGTAATTTAATTTTGATTGATAATCAGTTAGCAATTGCTCAATCTTTATTCGATAAAATATTTTGGAAAGGCCAAAAAAGAGAACTTTTAGCTGCTAAATGGCTGGTTAATCAGTTGTTGCCGGTGGAATTTATTGTCCTGGAAAATCAGACTCAAATAGAGCAGGAAAATATTAGTCAGTTAGTCTTATTACCTGATAATAATTCTTTATCTTTATGGGATAATAAGGTTAGTAATTTATTGAATGAATTAAGGAATAAACTACAATTAAATTTAGAAAATAATAGTGATTATGTTTTAGAAATTGATATTTTAACTGAGGAGAAAAAACAGGAGTTATTACAGTTAGTTTTAGAGACTATTATTACCAAAATTCAGAAATTACAAGCTAAAATTACTCAGGAGAATATCAAAGAGCAAAATTTAATTTTAATTAAAGATATTTGGCAAAGTGTAACTATTAGTTTTTTTACTAATAATTATGAGCAAAATATTGAGTTAACTCAATATCAAATAGTGGAAATATTACAGACACAATTACCGAGCAATTTTCAGACTATTCTTAATTATCAAGATATATTTGCCCAAATAATTCGCTATTTAATCTTAGAAGAAAATCTAATAATTGGGACAAAAATATATAATTATGATTCACCGGAAGCGATCGAAATATTAGGCATTATTTTAGCAACTTTAATTGTAATGAATGCAAATGCAACGATGCAGGTGATTTTAAATAATTTCGGTGAAGAACCAATAATTCAAGAAAAGTTAGGTAAAACAGAGATTATTTCTTTACGGGAAATTGCCCGTTTTAGAAATAGTTTATCTTTAAAATATTTCAAGTATAAATACTTGGAAGAACCGCTACTAATTTTTGAGGGAGAATATCACTTATTTAAGATAGAAAATAGTCAAATTATTAGTCATAAATTTAAACAAATTAATCGCAAAAAAGAGTTAAATGAACTAACAGGAATGAGATGGTTTGTAACAATTATGTTAGAATTAAGAGACGCAATGTCGCCAATTGTTCGTTCATTTGTGGGCAAATTAGGAAAGGGATTAATATTTATTTTAACCAAAATTATTGGCAAAGGAATTGGTTTAATTGGGAGGGGAATTTATGAAGGTTTAGGTAATAGTTTACCTGGTAATAAAGTTAATAAAAAAAATAACAGTAATTAGCAGGTAGGGCAAAATAAGTTATACTAATTTTTAGTTAGCTAAAAATTATGGCATTTTCTGATTAAGTGTTATATACCCCCTCACCCCCCAACCCACCAAAGGGAGAGGGGAAAAAGAGGCAAAATATCAACTAAAAATGCTATCTCAATATTTGCCCCCCCTTTTTACCTGAAAAAGTAGTTAAAACCATGAATAAACCTGCTGAGACCAAATATCCCATTAATGAGTTAATCAAACAACGTTGGAGCCCGGTAATATTTGATAGTAAAATTGTTGAGAAACAGAAAATAGCTAGTTTATTGGAAGCTGCTAGATGGGCTGCTTCCTGTTATAATGAACAACCTTGGACTTTTATTATTGCTACGAAAGAAAACCCGACAGAATATCAACGTTTATTAAGTTGTTTGGTGGAAGCTAACCAAGTTTGGGCGAAAAATGCTCCCGTTTTAATGATTTCGGTGGCGAAAAATAATTTTACCCATAACGAAAAACCGAATTTTCATGCTTTATATGATGTCGGTTTAGCGGTAGGAAATTTGTCAATTCAAGCTCAAGAATTGGGGTTATTTTTACACCAAATGGGTGGTTTTGATGCCCAAAAAACCCGCAAATTATATCAGATTCCTGAAGATTATACACCGATTGCGGCGATCGCCCTCGGTTATCTTGGCAAAATAGAAGATTTCCCCGAAAATTTACAAACAAGGGAGTTATCTCCTCGTAGTCGTAAACCCTTAGAAAGCTTTGTTTTTACTGGTAATTGGGGAGAACCTTCGGAGCTGATTAAATAATATTTGTAGGGATGGCATCACCCTATTTATCGATCATGGAACTCAACTGTTAAACTTAGGAAAAGTTACACAAATTCTGACGAATTCTATTAGACTAAATAAATCAAGAAATCAGGAGGTTAATCTGTGTTAAACGAAGAAGCAAAAAAAACCATGTTGCGCAAAATTCCCCATGGACTTTATATCTGTGGAGTGAGAGACGGGGAAGAAATGAACGGATTTACCGCTAGTTGGTTAATGCAGTCGTCCTTCAACCCGCCTTTAATCGTTAATTGTGTGCGTCAAGATTCCGGTTCTCATGCCATGATCAAAAAAACAGGAATTTTTGCCATTAGTTTTCTCGAAAATGGTCAAAAAGACCTCGCGGCGCAATTTTTTAAACCGAAAAGTCGAGTCGGAAATAAGTTTGAAGAAGTGGAATTTTACGAAGGTGAAGAAACAGGTTGCCCTATTATTAAAGATTCCCTCGGTTATGTGGAGTGTAAAGTAGTGGGAATGGTTGAAGAAGGCGATCATACTGTTTTCGTTAGTCAGGTAATTGGTGCAGGTATTCATCGCGAAGGTGAACCTTTATTGCTGGAAACTACCGGCTGGAATTACGGTGGATAATTGATAGTTGATAGTTGATAATTAATAGTTGATAGTTGATAATAATTAATAATTAATTATTAATTGTTAATTGTTAATTAAACTTATAATTGGTAACCGAAAAATGTCGAAACAGAAAACTATTTATGTCTGTAACGAATGTGGCGCCCAAACCCCACAATGGTTGGGAAAATGCCCCTGTTGCGCTGTTTATGGCAGTTTAGAGGAACAAATTTCTAATGATAATTCCTCTGGAAGTAGTCGGGGAGGTTGGCAGTCAGGGGCAAAAAAGAATGGCAAGTCTCAAGGAAATCCAACCCCAAGAATCTCCTTGAAGTTTTCTCAAATTGTCAGTGATACTCAAGCTCGTTTTCCTTCTGGTTATGGGGAATTAGACCGGGTTTTGGGTGGTGGAATTGTACCTGGATCTTTGATTCTCATTGGTGGCGACCCTGGTATTGGTAAATCAACCCTATTATTGCAAGTTGCTAATCAGTTGGGTTTAACTTTACCTCGTATTCTCTATGTTTCGGCTGAGGAATCCGGCCAACAAGTAAAGTTGCGCGCAGCACGTTTGGGAGTGGGAGTTGCCCAGGAAGTTAATCAAAATAATGCTCACAATTCTGAACAGAATAATCAGAATGGACATCAAGACGAAATTAAGCTTAGTTCTGAAAATAATTTATATGTATTGGCCGAAACTGATTTAGAAGAAATTATCAGGGAATTGGAATCTCTTAAACCTCAAGTTGCGGTGATTGATAGTATTCAAACTCTTTATTTGGCTTCTTTAACTTCTGCTCCTGGTTCGGTTTCTCAGGTCCGCGAATGTACGGCGGCCTTGATGCAAGTAGCTAGACGAGAAAATATTGCTCTTTTCATTGTTGGTCATGTAACCAAAGAAGGGGCGATCGCCGGTCCGCGGGTGTTGGAACACTTAGTCGATACGGTGTTGTATTTTGAAGGCGATCGCTATGCTTCCCATCGGTTGTTGCGATCGGTCAAGAATCGTTTTGGAGCTACCCACGAAATTGGTATTTTTGAAATGGTGGACCACGGTTTGGCCGAAGTTGACAATCCTTCCGAGTTATTTTTAGGCAATCGCGATGAGTTTATCCCCGGAACTGCTACAGTGGTAGCTTGTGAAGGGACTCGGCCGATTGTGGTGGAGTTGCAGGCTTTAGTCAGTCCCACCAGCTACCCTTCTCCCCGTCGCTCCACTACGGGCGTTGATTACAGCAGGCTACAGCAAGTATTAGCGGTTTTGGAAAAAAGGATCGGGATTCCCTTGTCAAAATTGGACGCTTATGTCGCTTCGGCCGGTGGTTTGGGGGTTGAAGAACCAGCCGTGGATTTGGGCATGGCGATCGCCGTGGTGGCGAGTTTCCGCGATCGCGTGGTTGATCCTCGCACCATTTTAATCGGCGAAGTTGGTTTAGGTGGTCAAGTGCGTTTGGTTTCCCAAATGGAATTACGGTTGAAAGAAGCCGCCAAGTTGGGTTTTAAAAGGGCGATCGTACCAAAAGGTCAAAGTTTACCAGATGATCTAGGATTAGAAATTATCACGGTGGGGAAGGTTGTCGATGCGATCGTCGCTGCGATGCCTGCACAAAAAGAAGGACCAAAATTAGCAGACAATGATGAGAATTCAGAGGAAGAAGAAGAGTTAATAGTTAATAGTTAATAGTTAATAGTTGATAGTTGACCAGAAAAAAAGGTTTCAGGTTTTCTCCGCTCCCTCAGTTATCAATTGTTATAGTAATTTCAATTAAGATTAGAACAGTAGAAAAATAGGTTCGTTGTTGCGCTTTAGCGCTTCTTAGGACTAAAGTCCAACAACAAACTAAAAACTTTTGTTTAATTTTTATTTGGAATTACGATAACTGATAACTGATAACTGATAACTGATAACTGAAATGACCTTTTCAGAATGTATTATCACGATACATTTTGAAAACGCTTAATAGGAATGATAAGGGGTGTTTTTGTGGCAAACAATTGATAGAAGTTTTATAGCAACATAGAGGATAAAAAGGGTTTAAAAAGAATTTTAGAGGCATTTTCTCTGGAACAAATCCATTAATCAACATGGGAAAATGTATCGGGGTAATACATTTTGACAATTGAAAAGATTAGTCTCTCGTAAGCAAAAAGCAGTAAAATTAATTACCTCTAAACTTAAAAATAATTGTTTCTTCTGCTTCTTAAATAAATAAGGTGCGTCACAATCAATTATTAATGATGAGAATAAGAATTTGTTGGTGTGACGCACCCTACTATTAATAAATATTAATAAAATTTTGGAGGATCAATATATTCATTTTCGTAAATTCTTTCAATCACAAAATCTATATTTCGATCCTCAATATTAGCGATCATAACTGTATAATCAGAGTGATGAGAAATAATACCATCTTTAGTAAAAGCAATCCATTCACCGCGATATTTTTTTAATAAATGAATATTTGCTTTACGCCATTGTGAAGGAGTTTGATAACTGATTTTATTATTCATAATTTCACCGTGAAAAGGTAAATTAGGCAAAATAGATAAATAATCTTATTAATAAGTAGAATTAAAAATTTTTGCCTACCTTACTATAATTAACACAAATTTGAAAAAATCGCTATAATAAAAAACAGTAAATTTATTGTAATCAGCAATTATTAAACCATGGTAGCTAAAATCAAAAAAACTGACAAAGAATGGCAAGAACAACTAACTCCAGAACAATTTAAAGTAGCGCGAAAAAAAGGCACAGAAAGAGCATTTACTGGAGAATATCATAACCTAAAAGAAAAGGGACTTTATAAATGTATTTGTTGTGGAAATGAATTATTTAGTTCTGATACTAAGTATGATTCTGGCACAGGTTGGCCTAGTTTTTGGCAACCACTTAATGAAAATAGCATTAAAACCGAAAACGATTTCAGCTTATTTATGCGTCGAATTGAGGTATTATGTTCAGTGTGTGACGCACATTTAGGTCATGTTTTTCCTGATGGACCAGCTCCCACAGGACAACGTTATTGCATGAATTCAGTTTCCCTTAATTTTGAGAAAAAATAATCTAATTTTAAACAAATTTTAACCTGACATTGGGTAGTATAAACTTAAGAAAACTACCCATTTTCTTGAATCACTTTAATTATTAATAACTTTTTTTATGACAGAAATACTCTCAGGTTTAGTGAATAGTCCTATAGTTATTTTTACCGTTTTATTAGTAGTAAGTTTAACTATTCCACCTCTTTTTGAACGGTTAAAATTACCGGGTTTAGTAGGGTTATTGGCTGCTGGAGTAATTTTAGGTCCCCATGGTTTTAAATTACTCAATGAAGAGACAGAAACCATGAAATTATTATCAGATATTGGCAAAATTTATCTGATGTTTGTAGCAGGTTTAGAAATTGATATTAAACAATTCAAAAGTCATCAAAATAAATCCCTTGCTTTCGGTATTTTTACCTTTGCAGTACCCCTAATTTTAGGCACAATTGTAGGTAGAATATTTGACTATGGTTGGAATGCTTCCATCCTAATTGGTTCGTTATTTGCTTCCCATACTTTACTGGGCTATCCTATTATTCAAGGATTAGGATTGGTGCAGAATCAAGCTGTTATTGTAACCATTGGTGCAACTATTTTTACTGACATTGGCGCTTTATTAGTTTTAGCTATTTGTGTAGCAATTAATGGTGGCGATTTCACTCCCTATTTTCTTGCTTTACAATTAGGTTTATTAGCTATTTATTCCGCCATAGTTTTATTTGGTTTTGATTGGTTAGGTAAGAGATATTTCGATCGCACTGGGGAGGATGAAGGGAATCAATTTTTATTCGTATTAGTTGCCTTATTTGTAGCTTCTGTTGGTGCGCAAATTATTAATGTGGATAAAATTGTGGGTGCATTTTTAGCCGGTTTAGCTATTAATGATGCTGTTGGCAATAGCCCGGTAAAAGAGAAAGTGGTATTTATCGGCAGTGTTTTATTTATACCGTTTTTCTTCGTTGATATGGGTTTATTATTAAATTTACCCCTGTTTGTCGAAAGTTTTTCTTCTAGTTTTAGTCTGACTTTTGCCATAGTTATCGGTTTAATTATTGGTAAGTTTTTAGCCGCATTTTTTACTAAGTTAATCTATAAATATGATTTTAATGAATTGATGGTCATGTGGTCACTATCTTTACCCCAAGTAGCGGCAACTTTAGCTGCTGCTTTAGTCGGTGTACAGGTAGGAATGTTGACAGAACAATTTTTCAATGGTGTAATTGTGTTAATGTTAGTTACCTCAATTTTAGGACCTTTAATTACGGCAAAATATGCGCCAAAATTACCTCAAATACAACCAGAAATAGGCGAATCTGATCTCGTTCCTTGGTGGGAAAATAAGGAGGAAAATCAAGAAAATTTACGCCAAGATTTTACGATTCTTGTACCAATTTATAACCCAGAAACGGCGGAATATCTGTTAGAAATGGCTTCGATTTTAGTACGTCATGAAAAAGGGATTATTGTTCCAGCTTCCATTATTGCTCCCAGTCCTCCCCACATGGATGATCCGAGTATGGTTTTTGCTCTCCAAAAAAGCAATTATTTATTACAGGAAGCGGAACAAATTTGTTCACAATTTAACATTGAAGTTAAAACAAATTTACGCATTGCTGATGATCCGGGTTCAGGTATAATTAGGACGGCAAGGGAACAAAATGCTAGTCTAATTATTATGGGTTTGACTGAAAACTTGGGCATACAAGCGATATTATTTGGTAATACCATTGACCATGTTTTATGGGCTGCCCATTGTCCTGTTGCTGTAATGCGTCTAATACATCATCCCCAAGAAATTAAGCGCATTTTAATCCCCATAAAAATTATTACTCCCCAAATAATTCAAATCATTCGTTTTGCCCAATTACTAGCAGATAGTAACCAAGGAATGCTCTATTTACTGCATATTCATTCCCCCGAAACTCCCAAGGATCAATTACTTTCTTTTGAACAAGAATTAAGGGATATTTTAAGTCAAAGTGAGTTACAAGTGGAACATAAAATTAAGTTAATTAGCCATAAAAAAGTTTCCCAAGTTATTATTAGATTAAACAAATTTTTCGACCTTTTAATCTTAAGAACTTTCCGTCGTCGCACTGCTGCGGGTTTAGCTGTTAGTGACGTAACTACTGAGGTAATTAAAGACCTAAAATCATCTCTTATGTTATTCGGTGAACCAAATTAATAAGTAATAAGTAATAAGTAAATAAATCAGGGTTTGTTGTCGCGCTTTAGCGCTTCCAGTCATAAATAATAGGTAATAAATAATAAGTAATAAATTAGGGTTTCTTGTTGCCCTTTAGCCCTTCTCCTCATAAATACAAAGTCAAATCCTCTTCATTTTGACAGATAATTACGACCATTTATTTATTAATAATTGATAATTGTTCATTAATAACTGATAATTTAATTATTGTTCTTTTTTGATAGTTTATTATGAAATCTATTAACGAAATTCTCAGAGATAGTTTTAGTCAAGCTTTAATTTTGGCTTTTGGTGCAGAAATGCAGGGCGTTGACCCTTGTGTCGTGCCGTCCACTAATCCCAAATTTGGTGATTATCAATGCAATGTGTCCATGTCCTTAGCAAAAAAGTTACAGCAAAAACCGCGGGATATTGCGCAAAAACTGATTGATTCCGTGAATTTGACCGATATTTGCGAAAATCCTACTATAGCAGGTCCAGGGTTCATTAATCTCACGATTAAGCCCGCTTTCTTGGAATCTCAGTTAAGTGCGATCGAAACTGATCCTCGTTTGGGAGTTGAAACTGTGGCGCAACCCCAACGGGCGATCGTTGACTTTTCTAGCCCGAATATTGCCAAGGAAATGCACGTCGGCCACCTGCGATCGACTATTATTGGCGATAGTATTGCCCGAATTTTGGAGTTTATTGGTCACGATGTGCTGCGTTTAAACCACGTTGGTGACTGGGGTACACAATTCGGGATGTTAATCGCATTTTTGCGCGAAAAATTCCCGCAAGCGTTGACTACTGCGGACGCCTTAAATATCGGTGATTTAGTCAGCTTTTATAAACAAGCAAAGGTGCGCTTTGATGAAGATGACCAATTTAAGGAAACGGCGCGCAATGAGGTGGTAAAACTTCAATCAGGTGCAGAAGATACTTTATTTGCTTGGAAATTACTTTGTGAGCAATCTCGTCGGGAATTTCAAGTAATTTATAATCTCTTAGATATTAAGTTAACTGAAAGGGGAGAATCGTTTTATAATCCTTTTTTAGCTGACATTATTGCCGATTTAGAAACATCAGGAATTTTGCAGGAAGATCAGGGAGCAAAATGTGTTTTCTTAGAGGGTTTTTCCAATAAAGATGGTGATCCTTTACCGGTAATTGTTCAGAAAACTGACGGTGGTTTTAATTACGCAACTACGGATTTAGCAGCTATTAAATACCGTATTCAACAAGACAAAGCAGAGCGGATTATTTACGTTACAGATTCCGGTCAAGCGAACCATTTTGCCGGAGTTTTCCAAGTAGCAAAAAGAGCAGGAATATTACCAGAAAATGTAGAGATTGTTCATGTACCTTTCGGCTTAGTTTTAGGAGAAGGAGGCAAGAAAATTAAGACTAGGGAAGGGGAAACGATACGTTTAAAAGACTTATTGGATGAAGCAATTTTAAGGGCAAAAAACGACTTAGAATCAAGGTTAAAAACTGAAGGAAGGGAGGAAACTTCAGACTTTATTAATAATGTGGCTCAAATTGTGGGTATTAGTGCGGCAAAATACGCTGATTTAAGCCAAAATCGCCTCAGTAATTACATTTTTAGCTATGACAAAATGTTAGCTTTACAAGGTAACACTGCGCCCTATTTATTATATGCTTATGTTAGGGTGCAGGGAATCAGTCGTAAAGGTGACATTGACTTTGATAATTTGGGAGAAAATCTGCAAATTACTTTACAAGAAGAAACGGAATTAGTATTAGCAAAACACCTGTTACAATTAAGTGAAATTCTTAAACAAATTGAAACCGATTTATTACCGAATCGTTTGTGTCAATATCTTTATGAATTGAGCCAAAAATTTAACCTATTTTACGAAAATTGTCCCGTATTAAAAGCGGAAAAACAGTTACAAACTTCCCGTTTAATTCTCTGCAATTTAACTGCAAGGACCCTTAAATTAGGTTTATCACTGTTAGGAATTCCTGTGTTAGAAAGGATGTAAATGAAACAATTAAAAATCCGATTTAAAAATCGGATTTTTAATTGAATTTCGATAATTTATAACAACCAATTTTCTAAATTTAGCTCAGGAATACGAGCATAATGTTTAGTATTATTAGTGACTAAAATTAAATTTTCAGTTAATGCTATACTTGCAATTAGTAAATCAAAATCAGCAATAGGTTTGCCAATTTGACGCAATTTAGCTTTTAATTCAGCAAATTTTTTGAGAGAATTATTAGTTAAAGGTAACACTGTAATTGACTGAATAAATGTTTCCGCAGTAATTAAATTTTGGCTAATTTTACTAGAATTATAAGCTCCAAAATATAACTCTGCAACCGTAATACTATAGATAGATATTTCCTTATTTTCTATTACTAAAAATTTTTCTCTAACTTCTGTTCTACCTTTTAACCAATAGATACAAATATCTGTATCAAGTAAATATTTAATCATTATTTTTACCAATCAAGATTACTATTACGACTATTATAAATTTGTTCAATAATTTCTTCATCTGTTTGGCTATCCTGCCAAGCCCCAAAAGTATCTAAGAAATTACCATTTTTAGCCGTTTTTTCTTCCTCTTTTAAAGTTCGTTTTACCACAACTTCAATTAATTTTTCTAAGTCAGATAAGGTTAAATTACCTAAAAATTGTTCAACCTGAATATTCATAATTTTCACTCTCCTTAATTTACCATTTATTTTTTATTATACTTAATTAAGTAGGGTGGGTAATTGCGCAATTAATTAATGGGATTATTTTTAATCATTATTCGCAATTGCCCACCAACTCTAAAATAAGGTCATTTGACCTGCTTGTTTAAGCTTCCAACTGTCTTCTCCCACTCGTTGGCCAATGTCTTCTAAGACACTTAAAATAGTTTGATCTTCGGAAGTTGTCCCATTCTTTAACAGGGGTAATAAATGCAGGATAATCTCATCAAAGGTGGGAGTTTTATTTTCAATTTTCATTAATTTTAAAAAATAAAATAATGGAATTATACTGTTTAAAATTTATGATTAATCGAATATTTCATTAACAAAATCAATCAAATGAGACATGGGAGTAATAAATGATGGTAAATCATAATTAATGTTTTTCGCAATAAAAGATTGATCAAAAAATTTTAACATTCCTCTTTGTTGGGGATTATTAATTTCATCATAAAAATTAATAGTTGCAAAACAAATTTTTGGTAATTTTTTAGCAGCATAAGAAATATCATATTTTTCCTTTACTGAACAATCATTAGAAGTTGCTATTTCCATTAATAATTTCCAAATATCAGTTGGTATTGTTTTTTCTTTTAAAGATGGTTTTAATAATAATATTAAACAATCTTTTAATTGATTATCTTCAGTTAAAGAATAAATTACTAAATCACAATCTAGTTTTTGCGTTTCTTTTCCAATATTAATAGTAGTAAGATTTTTAAAATCGGGAATTGTAGATAATTCACTGGTAATAAAAATATTTTCTTTAATATTTCCTACAATTTTATTCTGAAGAAAAATATAAATTACGGCAAAAGGAAAAGTATTACCTACAACGGTTTTATTTGCTTGTTTTTTCTCTTTAATTAGACCTTGTTTCAGTCTATTTTCTAAGATTATATCTACTTCAGGATGTGCTTCAGAAATGATATTATATAATTCATTAAAAACTAATTTACACGCTTCTTGTTTATTTTGAGAAGATGAAATAAAGGCTTCTATTCTTGTTAAAGTAGGTTGCAGATAATAAGCATTTTGGATTTTATTAATTTCTTTTTTTTCCTGTTTATTTAAGTTATAATTCATTTTAAAAAACTCCTAAAGCTAATTCTAAATTGAAATTGTTTTTTAATGTTGAAAAATAGTTTCTCTATGAATAGAAAGAAATTCTTGCTCAGGTTTAAATTTTACCGGTAAAATCATTGGTTTATTTTTATAGGTTAAAAAATTTATTTCTATTGCATTATTTGGTAAAAATTTTTCTAAATAACGACTAATTATTAATCTATAATCTTCATCAAAACTAATTAATCCACGATCAAAAGCTGCATCTTGGGTTTTTGCTAAACATAAACCATTTTTAGGATTTAATCTTTCTTTAGAATATTTAGACCACGGTAAAATATGACTTGCGACTAATAATTCAGGAATAGGATTTCCCGTAATACAACAAGAATTATTATAGGAAGATAAAACTGTTTTACGAAAAAAATCTTGACCTCTTCTTGCTTTAATTGTAGTCTTTATTTCTGTCTCTTTAAGTTGAAAAATAGCATAATTTTCCAGTTCATTTTTTTCTATTTTATTTTCTGATTCTCCTAATAATAATGCCAATTCTTCCTCACTTTCTATAACCATAATATCCCAATTATTATGAAATTCATCCCAAATTTCTTTGTCTTTTTTACTATAACTTTTTAGACCTTTAATTCCTCTATTTTTATGATAAGGATCAATAGCTGCTAAATTAGTTAGTTTCATTGCTAAACTACTTGGTGTTCTATCTAACTTTTCTGCTGTTTTAATAATAGTAGGATTTCGACTATGATATTGACCAAAAGACAATTTACAATACAAATTCATTGCAATGATTAACTCTTTTCTAGTCCATAAACGTTTTGACATTGTAACAAATTAAATAATATTTAAAATTTAAGGATAAATGGAAAAAACACATTCACAATTTAAGGATTCAAATGCCAATCTAAATCCTCCTATTCCCGCAAATAAATCAATAAACTTATACATTCGATCGCCCATAATCACAAAATAAAATATAATACAAAAAATTATAACAGCATTTAATAAAAAGAACAAATATATTTTTGACATTTATTGATCAACACTTTTGTCATCTAAAACCCAAGCAGAATTATTGGCCACCTTTAAAACATAATCTGGAACTAAATTTACTGGGCGTTTTTTGCTCCCAATTTTCAAAAAAGGATGTTGTAAAGTCTTACTTCTAATAATATTTGATTCCGAATAACCAAGAGCTTTTAAAATTGGTAGAATAATTACCTCCCTAACAGAATCATCTTTGAAATCAGGGTTATTTAGTACCTCTTGAAAATTAACCTCACTAAAAAGATTAGCCATAAAAATACCTCAGTTGAATATATCAATTTATTATAGGTTCGTTGTTGCGCTTCAGCGCTAAAATATTTGTAAAGATTTATTAATTTAGGTTAATTTTAAGAAGGGTGAGAAGTTAAAGCAAATAATTTTTTTCGATAATTATGATAAACTTTTGAATGTGCAGAAAGTGAGTTATAGTAAATAGTAAAATCAGGAAAAATTTGCTATGAAAATACAATATACATTTTGGCAAGAAAATGATGGTAAATATTTGGGTTATAGTAATTCCAATTAAGATTAGAACAGTTAAAAAATAGGTTCGTAGTTGCGCTTTAGCGCTTCTTAGGACTAAAGTCCAACAACAAACTAAAAACTTTTGTTTAATTTTTATTTGGAATTACTATATCTTAATGAATATCCCGATCATTGGACTCAAGGAGAAGATTTAGAAGATTTAAAAGAACATCTCAAAGATTTATATCAAGAATTTGCTAAGGATTCAATACCAGGTATTAAAAAAGTTGCGGAGTTAGAAGTTGCGTGAAACGAAAAAAATTAACCAACTTTAATTCTTCGGGTAAAAAAGACGCTTTAAAACCATTTTCAACTAATTTTTTTACCTCAGAATCTGTTAAATTTAACCCATCTTTGATCGCTAAAAAATTCTCGACTAAATAACCACCAAAATAAGCCGGATCATCGGAATTAACTGTTACACATAATCCTAAATCAAGTAATTTTTTCAAATTATGTTCTTGAATACTGTTAAATACTTTTAATTTAACATTAGATAAAGGGCAAACTGTTAAGGGAATTTGTGTTTCTCTCAAATAGTCAATTAATTTTTGGTCTTCTAAACAGCGCACACCATGATCAATCCTACTAACACCTAAAATATTAATTGCTTCCCAAATATATTCCGGTGGACCTTCTTCACCAGCATGGGCTACAGTTAAAAAACCGGCTTCTTTCGCTTTTTTAAAGACATTTTTAAACTTAGAGGGAGGATGTCCCAATTCTGATGAATCTAAACCAATTCCGATGATTTGATCCTGATATTTTAAGGCTTCTTCTAAAGTTTGAAAAGCAGATTCTTCGCTTAAATGACGCAAAAAACACAAGATTAAATAGCTAGAAATATTTAACTCTTCTTTAGCTTTTATTAATGCTTGATTAATACCATTAATAATAGTTGCAAAAGGGATTCCTCTGTCTGTATGGGTTTGTGGATCAAAAAAGATTTCCGTATGGACAATATTTTGACTAGCTGCTTTTTGTAAATAGGCAAAAGTTAAATCAAAAAAATCTTGCTCATTAATTAACACATTTGCACCCTGATAATACACATCTAAAAATGATTGCAAATTGCTAAAATTATAGGCCTCTTTTGTTTTTTCTAGGGAAGCAAAAGGTAATTTAATGTGATTACGTTGAGCTAAGGAAAACATTAATTCCGGTTCTAATGTTCCCTCAATATGTAAATGTAATTCTGTTTTTGGTATCTCTTGAATTAAGTTATTATTCATAACATTCACCTACCATTTTAAGCTTAAAATAAAGTAACGCTTTTTTCCTTAAACTATTAAGATTTATGAAGATTAAATATTTCCCTGATACTGACACTCTCTATATGGAATTTAAAATCACTGAGGTTGTAGAAACTAGAGATTTAGATGACAATACTTTGATTGATATTGATAAAAATGGTGATATTTGCGGGCTTACCCTTGAACACGCTCAACAACGGACTGATTTTCCCAATGTTTCCCTTGAACAAATCGTTGCTTAATTAACCTTGCTGACTCCCTCTCCTTTTGGGAGAGGGTTGGGGTGAGGGTCATTAATTCTTAATTATTCTTTGCTGGCCATGAATAGGATTAAGTCAATCATGCGTTGGGAATAACCCCATTCATTGTCATACCAAGCAACAACCTTAAAAAAGTTACCGTTTAATTCAAGACCAGCTCCAGCGTCAAAAATGCTCGAATGAGGATCACTGGTGAAATCTGTCGAGACTACGTCATCTTCAGTATAACCAAGAATACCCTTTAAATCACCTTCAGCCGCCGCTTTCATGGCTGCGCAAATTTCTTTGTAACTGGTGGTTTTTTCGGTGCGGAAAGTTAAATCAACGACAGAAACGTCTGGAGTGGGTACTCTAAAAGCCATCCCAGTCAATTTGCCTTTTAATTCTGGCAAGACTAAAGTAACAGCTTTTGCCGCACCTGTTGACGCTGGAATAATATTTTGCGTAGCGCTTCTACCACCACGAAAATCCTTTTTACTCGGACCATCCACCGTTGGCTGAGTTGCCGTCATAGCATGAACCGTAGTCATCAAACCTTCGGCCAAACCGAAATTGTCATTAATTACTTTAGCGATGGGAGCGAGACAATTCGTGGTACAACTAGCATTAGAAACAATGGTGTGCTTGCTGGAGTCATAACTTTCGTGATTCACACCCATTAATAAAGTAGCAACCTTTTCCGGGTCCTTGGTAGGTGCCGAAATAACCACCCGTTTTGCTCCTGCGGTAATATGTTTAGATGCGGTTTCAAAGGTAGTAAACAAGCCCGTAGCTTCGACGATGTATTCAGCTCCCCACTTACCCCAGGGCAACTCTTCGGGATTTCTAATCGCCACACAGGGGATTAACTTACCATTAACAATAATACCTTCGGCGGTACTTTCCACAGTTCCCCTAAAACGGCCGTGAGTTGAATCGTATTTCAGTAAATAAGCGATCGCCTCCGGTGGAACTAAATCATTAATACCAACCAATTCAATGTGAGGGTTATCAATAGCAGCGCGAAAAACTAAACGGCCAATACGTCCAAAACCATTAATACCAACCTTAATCGCAGTCATAAATAAATCCTTGTTGTGACAAATTCAACTTACGCCTTTATAATAGGGCCAGTTTCTCTAAAACCCTATAAAATACAGAAAAATTTTATACTTGCCAAAATATTAGAAATTTGTTTCAAGCTCAGGCCAAGACGCGAAGGCGCAAAGAAACCAATATTGATGTTTCAAATTGACATAAAGGCTTGACATTTTACTGTTTTTATGGTAAGGCGAAGATTTCCCAATACAAGATTATGAGGCCAACCAGCCATCTCCTTAGCGTCTTTGCGTCTTTGCGTGAGACAAAAACCAAGGATTAGGCCGCCAACCGGCCATCTCCTTAGCGTCTTTGCGTCTTTGCGTGAGACAAAAACCAAGGATTAGGCCGCCAACCGGACATCTCCTTAGCGTCTTTGCGTCTTTGCGTGAGACAAAAACCAAGGATTAGGCCGCCCAACTTAAGCGCCAATACTGATCAATTCTACATCAAAAATCAAAGTTGCGTTGGGGGGAATTACACCACCTGCGCCACGAGTTCCATAACCCAATTCTGGGGGTATGATTAAGGTACGTTTACCTTTTACTTTCATAGTACCGACTCCTTCATCCCAACCCGCAATGACTTGGCCAATACCGATTTTAAAGGAAAAAGGACTATTTCTGGTTCTGGAACTATCAAAAACGCTACCATCGGTTAAAGTACCGGTATAGTGGACTTCTACGGTTTGTCCTTTTTGGGGAGTTGCTCCTGTGCCGACCTCTTGGTCAATATATTTTAATCCTGATTCGGTGGTGATGGCGTTTTCTAAGTTCATGGTAACTGTTTCTGCTCCTGAGTTCATGGCTATTTGTTGCTGTACGATGGGGGTAGAATTGTTTAAGTTGGCGGCTATCGCCTCTGTTTTCCCATTCCCCATAAGGGATGATACCAATAACAAGGCACTAAAAACGATAATGACGGCAAAACTCACTAAAATTTCTCTCATCTGGTGAAAATCTCCTGATTATTTGACTTAACGCCAAAG
The DNA here is from genome assembly GCA_011391125.1 of Synechococcales cyanobacterium S06. Taxonomy (GTDB): domain Bacteria; phylum Cyanobacteriota; class Cyanobacteriia; order Cyanobacteriales; family JAABRE01; genus JAABRE01. Next base: position 7,470 of record JAABRE010000041.1, on the reverse strand, counting down.
TTTGTTTTCTAGGTCTCGAATCTGACGTTCTAATCTGTCAATTCTACCCCTTAATTCGTCCATTTCTGATTGTCGAGGGACTCCTAAATCCTGTAAAACGTTTTTTAATTGTCTCTCGATTTGGGCCTCAAAATTGCCTTGTTCCCCATTAATGCCGGACATTAAATCATCGACAAAAGTTTTGGCTTGTTCTGGATTGATTTTACCATCTTTAACCCATTGTTCGGTGACTTCTTTTAATTTTTCAGCGACAAGGGAAGTTGTACCAATACCAATCATTAATAATTGTTTGAGCCAATCTGTGTTATCCATATCTAAATTATCAATTATGAATTATCCATATAGTTTACAACTTTTAGCTAAATTATTAATTATCAACGGTAAAAATATCTAAATCAAACCAAAAAGTTGTACCGAGACCCACTTCACTAATTAAGTTTATTCGACTGTGATGTTTTTCGATAATATTTTTCACGATTGAAAGACCTAAACCAGTACCTTCTAGGGTATGTACTCGATTTTCTACCCGGAAAAAACGCTCAAAAATTGCATTTTGATCTTCCTGATCAATTCCTATTCCTGTATCTGCTATTTCTACCCGAATTTTAGTTACTTGATTAAAGGTATTTTGAGATTGAATTTTATAGGCTTTTACGGCTACTTTGCCTCCTGATTCGGTAAATTTAAGGGAATTACCAATGAGATTGGTTAGTAACTGCAACAATAAATCATAATGCCCTAAAACTTGGGGTAAATTTTCTTCAATTTCCGCACTTAATTCGATCTTTTTATCTTTGGCATTTAATTGATAATTCCGCAAAGATTGTTCAATGGGTTGGTTAATTTCCACGGGGTTAAGTTCATAAATTTTGGCGGATTCTAAACGGGATAAATCTAGTACGTCATTAACCAGTCTAGTTAATCTATCTGTTTCGTTATTCGCAGTTTCTAAAAATTCCTTTCTCTCGATTTCTGTTAAATCTTCGCCGTATTCGCAGAGAGTTTCTATAAAAGATTTAATATTAAATAAAGGTGTTCTTAATTCGTGGGAAACATTACTGATAAATTGTCCTTTTGCGTCGTTTAATTCCACTTCTTTGGTTATATCTTGAACTGTGATCACAATACCTTTAATATTTTCTTTAGATTGGTCAAAAACCTTATTCAAAAGCACCCTAAGTGTACGAATACTGGGTTCATTTAAACTAATTCTATATTCTAAAGGTGAATAATTTGGTTCATTTTCTAAGTTATTTTCTGTGACAATATCTTCTCCTTTTATAATCTGATAAAGAGGACGAGTTAATTTAACAGTTAAAGCAGGAGGTAAATAGTGAAGGACATTTTTTCCGACCATACTTTCTTCTGTCCAAGCAAATATTTTTTTGGCTGCTGGGTTAACTAAAATAGTATTCAATTCTGTATCTAATAAAACTGCACCATCAGCAATGGTGGAAACTAAGGTTTCTAATTTGGCTTTTTCTGCGGTTAATTCTTCGATATTTTGCTCCTCATATCGTTCTAATTTTTCCGCCATTTCATTAAAGCTATAAATTAACTCCCCTAATTCTCCTCCTAATGGTAAATCTACTCGTTGCTTGAAGTTTCCAATTGCTATATTCTTTACCCCTAATACTAACTCTTTAATCGGTTTTGTAATCGTTAAAGCGTTAAAAACTGCTCCTAAAATTACCATAGCCCAAATGGAGACAAATACGGCGATGGTGACATCCCTTGTTAATGTTGAAGAAGCTGCCACGGTGGGGTTGGGATTAATCCCAACTGCTAATACTCCTAAATATTTATGCTCATAAATTAAGGGAATAAAAACATCAGTAATTTCCCCATTTGGTGTTAAATGTTGTCGAACAAAAGGAAGTTCTGAATTGGGGTTATAATTATCAGGTAATTGGATGCGACGTTTAATAGTGAGTGAATTTTCAACTACCGCTTCTGAGTAGGGAATACCAAAGAAAATATCCCCATCTTGATCGGCATAAATCAGATAACGTACACTGGATGTACTGTGATAAAAACGATGGGAAAATTTAGCGACTTGGGTGAGATTATTTTCCGCTAACATGGGCGCAGTATTCGTCGCTAATAGTAACCCTAAATCGCGACCAAAACGAGTATCATTAAAACGAGCATCCTGTTGAATTGTATTGACTGCCCAGAAGGTAAGACCACTCATTAACAAGGAAACTGCTAAAGTTGCAGCAGCCATTAGTTTAGTTTGTAACGTAAATTCTGACCACCAATGAGCTAAAATTTCTCTCATATTTTTAAACATAGAGCAAGGTAATAAGTAATAAGTAATAGGTAATAAGTAATAGGTAATAGGTAATAGGTAATGGGTAATAGGTAATGGGTAATAGGTAATGGGTAATAGGTAATAGGTAATGGGTAATAGGTAATGGGTAATAGGTAATAGGTAATAAGTAATAGGTAATAGGTAATAAATAATCAGTAAAAATTAATTATTAAGAACTAATTTATAGCATTCCTAAATAGGTTGTAAAAAAAGTTTTCACCAAACCCTTACTGTAGAGACGTTGCATGCAACGTCTCTACACAACGATATATGATTGCTATATTACTTTTACTTTTCACTTCTCGCTCCTGAATCTCGACTTTTGACTAAAGAAAGCGGTGTAAGGCCTCTTCTTTCAGTTACCAGATAACTGATAACTGATAACTGAAATGACTGTTAACTTTTACCTTGAACTCTGTGGCCAATATCTCGACGATAGTACATATCCTCAAAATGGATTTGACCAACTGCTCGATAACTGAGGGCGATCGCCTCTTCAAAGGTTGAACCAACACCCGTGACTCCCAAAACTCTACCACCATCGGTAATTAAGTTGTCTCCGACTAATTTTGTTCCAGCATGAAAAACAACTGCGCCGGTTTTTTCGGCCAAATCAAGTCCGGTGATTACCTTACCTTTAGTGTAGCTACTAGGATAACCTCCTGCTGCCATCACGACACAAACTGCACTTCCCGAATGCCATTTTAAAGGAGGTAACTCCCTTAATTTTTGTTGACAACAAGCTAAAATCACCTCGTCTAAAGGAGTTTCCAATAAAGCCAAAACTGCTTGGGTTTCTGGATCACCAAATCGACAATTGTATTCTAAGACTTTTGGTTCACCTTCTGGAGTAATCATCAAACCAGCATAAATTATGCCACGATAATCAATGCCTTTTTGTTGTAATGCTGTTAGGGTGGGTTGTAATACTTCCCTTTCGATCCTGTCCATCATGGCGGAATTGGCCAAGGGAGTGGGACAAAAGGCCCCCATTCCTCCCGTGTTTGCTCCGGTGTCTCCCTCCCCAATTTGTTTATGGTCCTGAGCCGGCAGTAAGGGTACAATGGTGATACCATCAGTAATAGCCAAAACTGACACTTCTTGACCGACTAAAAATTCTTCGATAATTAATTTGGGAAAACCCTCATTAAACAAAGATTTAACCGCGTTTTCAGCTTCTTCTAAAGTTTGTGCAACTATGACTCCTTTTCCGGCCGCTAAACCATCGGCTTTTACGACAATGGGTGCAGTTTGCTGGTTTAAATAGGCGATCGCCGGTTCAACTTCCGTGAAAGTTTCTGAGGTCGCAGTGGGAATACCGGCGGATATCATCAAATCTTTAGCCCAAGATTTACTTGCTTCAAGTTGCGCACCTTGCTGATTTGGTCCAAAAACAGGAAGATCAAATTTAGCTAAATAATCCTTAATTCCCAAAGATAAAGGCAATTCTGGACCAACTACGACTAAATTGATCCTATTTTCGACAACTGCCTGCCCGATGCGGGCAAAATCATCCACAGAATAGGGCAAATTTTGACAACCAGACAGGGTGGCAGTGCCACCATTACCGGGGGTACAATAAACCTGTGTTACCCTGTCTGACTGCAATAATTTCGCTGCTAAAGCGTGTTCACGACCACCATTACCGACTACTAAGACTTTCACTGTATTATCTTTCCTAATATATACCAGTTGTTATTTTAGCTTTTTTCAGACTCTAAAGTTAAATTTGATTTTTAAATTTGAATAAGTTGAAAATTTGAGAGCTATTTTCCAGCTCATTTCAGTTATCAGTTAACATTTAACAGTTACTGATAACTGATGATTGATAACTGATAACTAATGACTGAAATGATACCTTTTAACTCCGAACAATTTTTGATTTTAGTAGTGGATGATGTAAGCCAAAATTTACAAGTGGTAGGCTCAATTCTTGATGAGATTGGTTATGCTACTACTTTTGCCACTAGCGGAGAACAAGCCATCAAGAGAGTGAAAACAGCTAAACCAGATCTAATTTTATTAGATTTAATGATGCCAGAAATGAATGGTTTAGAAGTGTGTCAATCTCTCAAATCCGATCCCCTTAATCAAGAAATTCCGATTATTTTTGTGACTGCTAGTAATGAAAAAGAACATTTAATTCAAGCTTTTGAACAAGGGGCGGTCGATTATGTAACCAAGCCATTTAGTGTACCTGAATTATTAGCCAGGGTGAAAACTCATTTAGAATTAAAACATACCCAAGATCAGTTAAAAAAAGCTTTGCTAGAATTAGAAAAATTGGCGACAACTGATAGTTTAACTGGTATTTATAATCGTCGTCAATTGTTTGTTATTGGCGAACAAGAATTGCAACGTAGTTATAGAAATAATCGCCCTTTATCTCTTTTATTACTTGATCTTGACTACTTTAAAAAAATTAATGATCTTTATGGTCATTCCATTGGTGATCAAGCTCTCATTTTAATGGCTCAAACTACTTTAAAATCCCTCCGTAATTCTGACTTTTTTTGTCGTTTTGGTGGTGAAGAATTTGTGGTAATTTTACCAGAAACAACCCTGTCAGAAGCTTCCGAAATTGCCGAGAGACTTCGTTTTAATCTCGCTGAAGTTTCTTTGTTTTCTCAATCAGAAACTATTTCTTTTACTGTTAGTATTGGTGTTACTAGCTCCACTCCTTCTCCTTGTGCTTTTGATTTATTATTAAACAGAGCGGATCAAGCTCTTTATCAAGCTAAACATCAAGGACGTAATCGAGTGGTAACTTATCAATTGACAATTGACCATTAACAATTAACAATTAACACTGGAACCTCATTAATTATTTATGCCTTATGCTAAGTTTTATACGTCAATATGTCGCTCCTTTTGTCGCTATTTTAATATTTTTAGTGGCTTTGTTTGTTGTCAGTGCCCGCATATTTTTGCCTTCTGATTTAGCTGCTCCTGCTCCCCTCGAAGATGTTGTTTTAACTCTTAACTTAAATTAAGGTGGTTTTGATTAATTTTGTTACCCTCGGATTATCAATTAGAAACGGGTTTTACGGGTGATAGAGCTTTATTGCTTAATTTTCTCACTCTCTCTTATCGTGAGTTATTCCCCCAACAACAGGATTTTTCTCACTTGGCGAATACTGTCGATAGTTATTTTTGTGCTTCAACTCCCCTGTGGTGGGTTTATTCTCGCCAAGAACAAGCTAAAATTGCCGGTCTTTGGCTCGGTAATGCCATTGATCAAGCTACCGGAGAGCGCTATAGTCATATTTTCCTGCTTTATGTTAAACCTCACCATCGTCGTCAAGGTCTTGCTAAATTTTTACTCCGTCAGGCTCAATTTTACGCCCAATCCCGAGGACATCGCCAAGTTGGTCTCCAAGTCTATCCCCAGAATCAAGCCGCCCTTAATCTGTATAATAGTTTAGGCTATCACACCCATTCTCTTTTGATGCTTAAATCTTTTAATAATTATGACTTTAAATAATCAAGATAAAATTGACAGTCCTTTAGACCAGTTGGAGGCGATCGAATCTTTAGCTCCTCCCCCCCCAGACCCGGAAATGATGTTAACTCTGCTCTCTAGTTCCAACAAAAAAGAACGTATGTTAGCAGCTAGGGCTTTTTGTGATCTTTCCGAAGAACGCGCCATCCCCTATTTACTGGACTTAATTCAGGATGTCTGTCCTTTGGTTCGCGTTAGTGCCGCTTATGCCCTTGGACGTAATCCTCATCCTGATGCTGTCCCCATTTTAATTGATACCCTCGCCCAAGATTGGAATGGTTATGTGCGTAAGGGTATTGTTTGGGCTTTGGGCAATTGTGGCGATCGCACTTCCGTTGCTCCCCTAATCCATGCACTCAAAAATGATATTTCGGCTGTCCGTCTTTGGTCAGCAAGTAGTTTGGCCAATATTGCTAAAGTTCACTATGATGAAATTATTATTTCCCTTCCCCCTCTGATTGAAGCTTTAAGGGGTGATTTAGTCCCCGCTGTACGCAGTAATTCGGCCTGGGCCATCGGCCAATTAGCCCGCGAATTACCTTCTAATGTAGTTTATGCCACGGCGATCGATGCTTTAATTGAAGCTTTGGTAGAAGACCCTGATTTTGGCGTGAAAGAAGACGCAAAAGCGGCTTTACTTAAGGTGGGAGATGCCCACGCTTTACAAATGATTGAGGACTTGGAATTAGAAGGACTAATTTAGTTGATAGTTGATAGTGGGTAGTTGATAGTTGATAGTTGATAGTTGATAGTTGATAGTTGGTAGTTGATAGTTAACAGTTATTTTAGTTAAAAGTTATCAGTTGTTAATTATCAATTTAAAAATTTATTACGGATTAATTTTATGGGCAGTAAACCCCTAACGATAGGTGTGAGTGGAGCTTCGGGTTTAATTTATGCAGTTCGAGCTTTGAAATTTCTCCTCGAAGCTGATTACACCATTGATCTAGTAGCCTCGAAAGCTACTTTCATGGTTTGGCAAGCAGAACAAAATATTAGAATGCCCCCAGAACCAGAACAACAAGAACAGTTTTGGCGGGAAAAAGCTGGAGTGACGAAAGCGGGAACTCTGCGTTGTCACCGTTATACGGATGTTGGCGCAACCATCGCCAGTGGTTCTTTTCGTACTTTGGGAATGCTGATTATTCCCTGTAGTATGAGCACGGTGGCTAAAATTGCCACCGGCCTAAGTTCAGATTTATTAGAAAGGGCCGCCGATGTGCAAATTAAAGAAGGTCGTCCCCTCGTGATTGTCCCCCGAGAAACGCCTTTTAGCGTAATTCACCTGCGCAATTTAACCACTTTGGCCGAAGCAGGGGTGAAAATTGTTCCCGCAATTCCAGCTTGGTATCACAACCCCCAAACCATCGAGGATTTAGTCGATTTCGTAGTCGCAAGAGCCTTAGATCAGCTTGATATTGACTGTATTCCCATTAATCGTTGGCAAGGAAATAATTAGGGTTTGCTGAATAAATGGCGGGTGAGGGCGAGTTGATAGTTGATAGTTGATAGTTGATAGTTGATATAGTAATTCCAATTAAGATTAGAACAGTTAAAAAATAGGTTCGTAGTTGCGCTTTAGCGCTTCTTAGGACTAAAGTCCAACAACAAACTAAAAACTTTTGTTTAATTTTTATTTGGAATTACTATAGTT
>JAABRE010000040.1 GCA_011391125.1 Synechococcales cyanobacterium S06 | reverse complement strand
AATAATGTTGATCGTTTAAAAATCGAAAAAAGAGCTAATAAAGATAAAAGTTTTGCTCTTTCTTTCGTTTAAATTTTGAGAATGAAAACACCCTGCTTTACAAGGGGGGGAAGAAAAAGCCCCCCTTAGTAAGGGGGGTTGGGGGGTTACAACACCTAAACCTAAACTAAAAGTCGATCAAAATCAGGGTAAAATATTCATAGATGAGATAACAACCTTAGAAAATATACCTCCAATTGCATGGGAATATAAACTCGGAAATCGCTCCGCAATTGAGTGGATTTTAGACCAATATAAAGAGAAGAAAATTAAAGATGAAACCATTTCCAAACATTTTAATAACTACCATTTTTCTGACTACAAAGAAGAGGTAATCGAGTTAATAAAACGGGTTACAACTGTTAGTATTGAAACTATGGATATTATCAAAGAAATGGATTAGGTTGGTTATTGACCTTACAATTAACCTAGTTGTTAATAGACTCAAGGGCGATCGCCACATGGGTCCAGTGAGTGCCACCTTGACAGAATACCACAAAAGGTTCGCGCAAAGGACCATCGGCGGAGAATTCCGAGGTACTTCCGTCAATAAATGAACCTCCAGCCATGACCAATTCGCTTTCATAACCCGGCATGGGAGCAGGTACAGGATCGAGGTATGATCCGATCGGGGAACATTGCTGAATCGCGCGACAAAATTCGATTAATTTTTCCTTTGAACCCAATTTGATCGCTTGAATTACGTCACGACGCGGTAAAAAAGGCTTGGGGTTAACTTCATAACCTAACTTGTCATAAACGTAAGCAATTAAATGGGTCCCCTTGACTGCTTCTCCTACCATTTGGGGAGCGAGGAATAATCCTTGAAATAACAGGCGATTTTGGTCAAAGGTTGCTCCTCCACTACTACCAATCCCCGGAGCAGTTAATCGACAACAGGCCATTTCAACATATTCGGCTTTACCGGCAACGTAGCCTCCAGCAGTTACAATTGTCCCACCGGGGTTTTTAATCAGTGAACCAGCCATCAAATCTGCTCCCACGGCTGTTGGTTCAAGGGTTTCGATGAATTCACCATAACAGTTATCCACAAAACAGACGGTATCGGGGTTTTGTTTTTTAATCATCTCAATTATACGACCGATTTCTTCAATGGATAGACTCGATCGCCAAGAGTAACCGCAGGAGCGCTGAATTAAAGCTAAACGGGTGTGGGGTTGGATGGCCGTTTTTAAACCTTCCCAGTGGATGTTTCCTTGGTCAGTAAGTGGCAATTCCCGGTAGGAAACGCCAAAATCAGCCAAACTTCCCTGATTTGCCCCCCGTAAACCGATAACCTCTTCTAAGGTGTCGTAGGGGTGGCCAGCAACGGCCAACAGTTCATCCCCCGGTCGAAGTATCCCAAATAAACAAGTGGCGATCGCATGAGTCCCGGAAACAAACTGCACCCTCACGGCCGCACTTTCACAGCCGAAAATTTCAGCATAAATTTTGTCCAACACTTCTCTGCCTAAATCATCATGGCCATAACCAGAAACACTAGAGAAGTGATGAACTCCTACCCTATACTTGCGAAAAGCGTCTAAAATTTTCTTAAGATTTTCTTTAACATTTGCGTCTATTCCTTGAAAAGTAGGCATTAAAGCGGTGGCAGCTTCTTGAGTTAATCGTTGTATATCCATAAAGTGATAAAACTAATGTAAATAAGTATGTAAATAAGTGTAAAATTAAAAAAGGTCTTGGTAAAAAGTTTTCACTTTGATTGCTTCTCCTAATTAAACCAACATTAATTAAAGCATGACGATGGTTAAATTTATGGCCAAGACGGTTTTTAAAATTCAGATTTGGAAAACTAATGACTGTTGCAACATCAAATAAACTAAGTCTCGACTGGGTGATTATTGCCTACATGGGACTAATTCACGGAGTAGCTTTATTAGCGGTATTTCCTAGTAATTTTAGCTGGGGAGCAGTGGGAGTAGCCTTTGTGCTTTACTGGATTACAGGAGGCCTAGGAATTACGTTGGGGTTTCATCGTTTGATCACTCATCGTAGTTTTGAAGTGCCTAAAATTGTCGAATATTTTTTAGCTTTTTGTGGTACTTTGGCCTGTGAAGGTGGCCCCATTGAGTGGGTTGGCCAACACAGACTTCATCATAAATATTCTGACATGGAACAAGATCCCCATGATTCTAACAAAGGATTTTGGTGGAGTCACATGGGTTGGATGTTACACAAAGTTCCCTCTAAAGCCGAGATTCCCCGCTACACTAAAGATATTGCAGATGACCCTGTTTATCAATTTTTACAAAAATTCTTTATCCCCATTCAAGTTGTTTTAGGACTCTTTCTGTATTGGTTGGGGGGTTGGCCTTTTGTAATTTGGGGAATTTTTGTCAGATTAGTGGTAGTCTTCCATTTTACTTGGTTTGTTAATAGTGCTACTCATAAATTTGGTTATAAAAGTCACGAATCTAATGATCGTTCTACCAATTGCTGGTGGGTTGCATTGCTAACCTTTGGCGAAGGTTGGCACAATAACCACCATGCTTTTCAATATTCCGCTCGCCATGGTTTAGAATGGTGGGAACTTGATATTACTTGGATGACGATTCGATTATTAGAAATTCTTGGTATTGCTAGTAATATTAAACTAGCTCCCAAGGATTAGATTTCTGATTATTGGTTATTTAATAGGAATAAACAAATAACAACTAATTTTTTATTAATAACCAATAACTAATAACTAAATTTATGGCATTTCTTAATCATTTGAGGTCTAATTCTCATCTTTCACCTCTACTTCCACAAGGAGTAGAGGTGAATTTTTTTCAATTAATAAGTAATTATTAATTATTAATTATTAGACCTCTTGGGAAACTCAGAATAAAATCAATTTTCCTACAGAAAGCGTCAATTTCTTTACCTCTTACCTCTTACCTCTTACCTATTACCTATTACCTATTACCTATTACCTATTACCTATTACCTATTACCTATTACCTATTACCTATTACCTATTACCTCCTACCTATTACCTATTACTTATTACCTATTACCTATTACCTATTACCTCCTACCTATTACCTCCTACCTATTACCTATTACCTCCTACCTATTACCTCCTACCTATTACTTATTAGTAGCAAATAAAGGACGATAAACCCGATAATCAAGGTTCGGAAAAATGTTATCAATTTGCTCCACTTTTTCTAACCAACCAGAATCAATTTGTTCCGCTTTGATGTCTTCATAAAGTTTTTGGAAACGCATGACGTGGGATTTGGTACGACGTACAGCATATTGAACCATTGTACCTGTACGCATGATGAATGCCCAGTCTGAAGATTGCGCCAAAAGCACTTCCCGAGCAGCTTGGTTTAATGCCTTTTGGGTCAATTCGTCCGCTGGCTCCATGGCGCTAATTTCAATCATGTCTTCGGCTATTTTATGTAAATGGGGATAGATCCAAGCGTTTGAGTCATTTAACCAATATTCGTGGAAACCTTTATAACCCCAACTGGATTGAGAAGGTTGACACAATTGCTGGGTAGGTTCGATTTGTAAGTATTCAGCTAAATGGGTCATATCAAAGACATTTTGGTCATACCAAGATTTCCGGAATAGGTAATCAATAAACCAAGGACCTTCATACCACCAATGACCGAACAATTCAGCATCATAAGGAGAAACCACCAGGGGAGGTCGGTTCATAATAGCTTGTAAATGCTGAATTTGTTGTTGTCGATTGAACATAAAATTGCCTGCGTGTTCAGCAGCTTTTTCCCGCGCCCAATAAGGATCATACAATGCTTTATCGGCTAAACCGGCCTGACGACTGGTAATTTTATGGTATTTAATCCCCGTGTTTTTCCGTTGCCCATTGGGCATAATATAGGGCTTAATGTACTCATATTCAGCCTCCCAACCCAAATCCTTGTAAAATTCCCGATAAACAGGATCACCGGGATAACCAGCTTGAGAAGACCAAACTTGTTGAGATGATTCATGATCCCGGCCGAAAGCGGCTACCCCAGCTTCGGTGAAAATTGGTGCATAAGTCCCATAACGGGGACGAGGCCGAGCGTAAAGAATGGCGTGTCCATCAATGAGAAAATAACGTAGGCCAGCATCGGCCAACATACGCTCCATGCCCTCATAATAGGCACATTCTGGCAGCCAAATCCCTTTTGGAGCTCGGCCGAAGTTTTCCTCGTAATGTTCGCAAGCGACCTTAATTTGCGCCCACACAGCCTCTGGGTACATTTTCATCAAGGGGAGATAACCGTGAGTTGCTCCACAGGTAATGATTTCCAGATTGCCACTGTCGAGAAATTGCTTAAATGCTTTAATTAAATCGCGATCGTATTTTTGCCAAGTTTGACGAATCGTGCTAAATTCCTGGGCATAATAATTGGCTAGGTAACGAATATGGCCATGATGTTCATTATGTTCCGCTTCCTTTTGTACTAGCTCTTCTAACAGTGCCAAGTGCTGATCATAACGATCGTTGAGGAGTGGATCACGCAACATGGACACCAAGGGAGGTGTCATACTCATGGTAATTTTAAAGTTAATTCCATCCCTTTTTAAACCCTCAAAAACTTGAAGAAGGGGAATGTAAGTTTCGGTAATTGCTTCAAAAAGCCATTCTTCTTCTAAAACGTAATCACTTTCAGGATGTCTGACAAAAGGTAAATGAGCATGAAGCACAAGGGCGAGATAGCCAAGAGCCATAATTTTTTCTTTTCGCTATTTTTAGTTGTGTGAATAAAACGCTAATTTAAGTTTATAATAAATTTTATACTATCTTAAGATTGTACTTGAAACCGTGTTAAATCACACAAGATTTATCTAAAAAGTATCGTAGATAAAACAATGACGAGGAATTAACCTAATTTTGTTTTATGTTTGTCTGTAATTCAATTACCATCATTGTATTAGAGGTAAGGAAATTTGACTAAAGACAGTTCTAAGCAAGTATCTCTTCAACTTCTTTTGTTTGTGGATCATCGTCCTAGTTCTCAAGAGTATATTCAAAAATTACAGCAATATCTATATAATTTAGATTCAGTTTATTCTTTTCAATTAGAGGTAATTCAGTTAGAAGATCAGCCCCATTTAGTGGAACATTTTAAATTAATTGTGACTCCTGCTTTAGTGAAAATTGCTCCCGGAACTCGACAAACCATCGCTGGAACTGATTTAATTTCTCAAGTTGAAAAATGGTGGGATCATTGGCAAAATGATTTAATTATCGAGGAAAAATCTCTTTTAGAAAATACTTTACATAGTGGTCCAGATTGTAGTTCAGTTGGCTATTCTGCTGAGTTATTAAAGTTTGCTGATGAGGTTTTTATTTTAAAAAAAGAAAATGAGGAACTATTAAAACAATTAAAGTTTAAGGACAAAATTTTAGCGATGTTGGTCCACGATTTACGCAGTCCTTTAACTGCTGCAACTCTGGCTTTGGATACTTTACAAATAGCGGAAAAAAAACAATCTCCTGAACGTTTACTGATATTAAAGGAACAGTTATATAAACAAACAAAACATCAGTTTAAGTTAATGGATCGCATGATTTGTGATATTTTGCAAGCTTCCCAAAGTGTTAGTAATAAGTTTGAAATTCGACCTAAACCTATTTATTTACAAAATATTTGTCAAGTTATTTTAACTCAATTAAGCCCGAAAATAGAATCGAAATCGCAAATTTTGACAGAAGATTTACCCCAAGATTTACCTCAAGTTTATGCTGATGAAGAATTAATTGGCCAAGTATTAGTTAATCTTTTAGAAAATGCTAGTAAATATACACCCGAAAAAGGCAAAATAGCTCTTTCTTTATTACATCGTACTAGCCAAAAAATACAGGTGAGTATTTGTGATAATGGCCCTGGTATTCCTGAAGAGGATAAATATTTAATTTTTGAGGAACATTTTCGTTTACAACGGGATCACCATAAGGATGGTTTTGGTATTGGTTTGGCTTTATGTCGTCAAGTTATTACTTCCCATTATGGACAAATTTGGGTGGAAAATTGCTCTTCTGGAGGTAGTTGTTTTCACTTTACTTTACCTGTTTATAAACCTTAAAATTTACCTTGGTTACAAAAAAATGTCAAGATTTATGAAGGTATAGTGATTCCAATTAAGATTAAAACAGTTGAAAAATAGGTTCGTAGTTGCGCTTTAGCGCTTCTTAGGACTAAAGTCCAACAACAAACTAAAAACTTTTGTTTAATTTTTATTTGGAATTACTATATATCTTGACACTAAGATGATTACAAAAGTTGATTTTTGCCGGTGAAACCATAGGTAAGCGACATCTAGTGAAAAATGTATTTTATCTTGCCATTGCGAAAATGGTGGGTTACGCTGCGAAGCAAAACTTATTAGTTTTTTATCAAAATTAACCTCGCTGCTAACCCACCCTACTTAACTACTTAACTTTTAAAAAAAGCTAAAAATAGTTAATGATATTACCAGTACCAAGATTCTCAAAATTAGTAATAACGGAGTTACTAATATTAATGATGTTGTTATCACCTAAAATGGAAACATCTTTATTAGTATTACCAGTGAAGTTACTATCACTGATATTAATGACGTTATTACTACCACTAAGTTCAAAGCCATCTTCACCATTTCCAGTGGAACTTACTCCTGTAAGATTGATAAAGCCATCGTTACCGCTGACCTCAATTCCATCCCCTTTATTATTAATAAAAGCGAAATCATTGATCTCGACGGTATCATTAGCCTCAATTTTTATTCCATCTTCGCCGTTATTTGCTGCTGTTCCAGTTTGTAAAACAAGGGTATTGTAACTGGTGAGAATATCAATCCCATCACCGGTGTTACCACTCAATTGTGAATAAGCAATCTCGACACGATTTCCTGAACCACCATCAAGACGTAATCCATCACCATCATTGTTGTTGATTACGCTATCGTTAATTGACAAGATGTTATTGTTGCCATTTATTTCGACACCATCCACAGCATTGTTGGCGATGGTAACTAACGACAGTTTAACAGTGTTAGAATTACCATTAAGGTCTAAACCATCACCACCGTTGATGTCCGCTCCCGTATTGGTATTACCCACAATGGCCGTCTGACTAATGGTAATTAAATTAGATGAACCATCCACTTCAAAACCATCTTCGGCATTCTCTTCAATCAGACTATTGGCGATGGAAATATCATTGTTACTGGAGGCCACGTCAATACCATCACCTGCATTGTCGCGAACCTCTATATTATTCGCATCAATGATGCTATAATCAGAATCATCAATGTTTAAGCCATCATTACCATTAGAGTGAAAAACACTATTGTTGACATTGAATTGAAGATAGTCGCCATCAAGTTCAACACCTTCTTCTTGGTTATGATGACTATTAACGTCAGATAAAGTTATTTGGTTGTTAACACCATTGATATCCAGACCATCACCATCTTTGTTGTAGCTAATTACAGATTGATTAACTGTAATGTTATTTCCATTACCATCAACCTCGAAGCCATCTTCTGAGTTACCAATAATCTTAGAAGTATTGATGATAATGGTATTGTTGTTAGAATTGACATCCAGACCATCCCCGTAGTTATCCCTCATCACGGAATTGGTAACACGGAGAATAGTCTCGTCACCTTCATCAATACTCAAACCATCCGCACCATTATTGATGATTCTAACTTGATTGAGGGTAAAATCGTTACTAGCTCCATCAATCTCTAAACCTTCAGATTTATTACCAATCAAATTAACCAGGGATAAAGAGAGGTAATTGTCGTCACCATTAACGTCAAGACCATCACCACCACTAGGATCAACACCATCGTTAATATTACGATTACTGCTGGTATTTTGGATGCGGATTGTATTATTAGTACCGTCAATTTCGATCCCATCTTCTTTGTTGTTACTGATGGCTAGACTATTGAGAGTGATAATACTATTAGTTCTCACAATATCAATCCCATCACCGGTATTGTCTTTGGAGATAGAATTGGTCAAAGTAATTGAACTATCGCTACCTTCATCAATGTTTACTCCGTCACCACCATTGCCGACAAAATTAGATTTACTGGCCAGCACGGTAGCGAAACTACCATCAATTTCTAAACCATCAGCAGCATTGTGAGAGGACGTGACCTCAATCAATCTGACCGTATTATTGTCACCATTAATGTCGATTCCATCGCCACCATTGAGGTCAGCACCCTTGTTGGTGTTACCACTTACCAGAGTGCTGACTATGTTCACTTGGTTAAAAGTACCATCAATTTCAACGCCATCTTCTCGGTTGTTTTGAATTGCGCTATTGCTGATGAAAATTCTATTATCAGAGGAAGCGACATCAAAACCATCTCCTCTGTTATTACTAGACTCAGAGTTCAGGAATCTGACATTGGCATTACTACCTTCATCTACGCTGAAACCATCTCCCTTGTTATTTAACAAAGAACTTTGAGAAACTAGAACAGAAACACCATTGCCATCAATTTCTAAGCCGTTTTCTCCGTTTCCAGTGAATTTGACCTGAGTAAAAGCAGACATAGTGTTGTCTCCATTGATGTCAACACCATCACCCGTATTTCTGGCTATATTGGTTAAATAAGCGCTAATATTATTGTTTGCGCCATTAATTTTTAGGCCATCGTCTCCGTTATTTTTGATTTGAACTGCACCCAAAGAAACAACGTTACTGCTTCCGTTGACTATAATTCCATTTAACCCTTGATCAGAAAAGCTCTGATTGATCTGATTAATAATTTGCCCATCTTTGTTGATTGCTAATCCATTTTTGGCCACAAAAGTTCTCCTTAATTGAGAATTATATTCATAAGGATCATCTTAAGTTAAATTTCTCTCTTTGTAAAATGAATCTTTTTAATAATAGATATGCACTAAATAGATACCAAACAAATTGATCTAATATCCTATGGATATTTTCTTAGTTTTATCCTCTAAAAATGGCGTTGCACCTATGCAAGATGATTTGATATTTATTTTCAATGTAGGGGTAGGGCTTGTCCCTACCCTATCAGCGTTTCGGGGGCAACCACAAGGGATTGCCCCTACAATTTCATCTCAGAGTCATGCAACGCCCTAAAAATAGTAATTTAATTTGCTAAAGTATTTAATTAACAAAAAGTTATAGTAATTCCAAATAAAAATTAAACAAAAGTTTTTAGTTTGTTGTTGGACTTTAGTCCTAAGAAGCGCTAAAGCGCAACTACGAACCTATTTTTTAACTGTTCTAATCTTAATTGAAATTACTATAAGCTTCAGATTGCCAAGGTTGGCAATTCTAGTCACTATAATTTTGTCTTTTGTTTTTTGATAACGAGCCATAATTTAATTGCTTTTCAACTCAGTAATAATATAAATTATTATACTCTATTTTCCCTTGGTCTGCCCATTCTGCTAGGGTTTTGGGATGGTAGCAAAATTTGCAATCAACTTGAGTAGGAGTTAAACAATTCATTTTTGGAGACGATTGATAATGTTTAACTCCAGTTTACTACTATTTTAGCTGATTAGATAACATGGCTATTCTAGTAATTCCAAATAAAAATTAAACAAAAGTTTTTAGTTTCTTGTTGGACTTTAGTCCTAAGAAGCGCTAAAGCGCAACTACGAACCTATTTTTCAACTGTTCTAATCTTAATTGGAATTACTATAACTTAAAAATATTTTTGATAACTAAAAAATACTTACATAATTGTTTTAACTTTTCAAGTATTTTTATTCAATTAAGTCACGTCAAAACAGCTAAATTATAAAATTTTTACCTTAGATTTATTGATAAGTATTGTCAATAATCAATTATTTGTTCGTAGTTTTATCTAAATTAACTACAAAAATTTAAAAGTTGAAAGGGTCAAATAGACAACTTATCGGTTTAAGTTGTCTATTTGACTTGCTCTGTCAACGAAGTTTTAAATTAGGCTAAAATGCGAAATCTTCAGCTGTCAAGGTGTTGGTGTCAACACCGATCAAGGTGGCGATCGCCTTGTCACCGATGAGGATGTCATTACCACTGAAACCTAAGTCATCAAAGCCAAAATTTGCGCCTTGACCTGCAACACCAATAACATCTTCACCCTTAGTAAAGTCCAGAATGGTATTGGCCGAAGGTAATTCACCAGTAGTGATCCAGAAAGCATCAGAACCTGCACCACCAGAAAGCAGATTATCACCACCTTCATTGGCGTAAAAAGTATCATTGCCCTGACCACCAATAGCACGGCCAGCTGTACCTAAGTAGAATGTATCATCCCCAGTACCAGCGAAAACCCGATCTTGATGGGCCAGATAGATGACATCATTATCACTACCCGTAAAGATACGATTAGCACCTGCTGATGCTCCCGCCAAAGTAGAATCCACTTCATCATTGCCAGCACCAGTGAAAACCAAGTCATTTGTGCCGTCAAAATCAATTCCGCCCCTGACATCATCACCGGTCGGAACTACCATGGCTTGATCCTGCTTAATGTCAGCAGTGGGAGTAATCAAGAAGGACAATTGACCACCTTGAACTAAGTTGCGATCATCGGAGCTAGGATCTGTGCCTTCCACTGTGGAACTACCGATCGCCCCATCTCTAAGACTGTGAGCTTGGACATTAAAAAGCAACATTTCTCCAGGTTGATTACCAAACAAGGTAGAAACATCCAAAATACCGGAGCTTTCCCAGTTACCTAAATCCGTGGGATTCGTATCAGTTTGACCGGCTGGAACAGCAGTGCGATCGATTTGACCCACACGAGTTAAAGTAGATTCAGGGTTAGCATCGGCTGGATCAATGGTCCAAATGGAAGCTTCTTCCCCGGAAGTTGCACCCCAAAGATCAGCACTGATGGCGCGATCTTCCTGTAAATAAATCAAGCCATTATCTGCCCAATCTAAATTATCCGGACTTCTAAGACCGAAATCTTCGTTACCCTCGTCATTGCCATCGTAAAGAATGTTCAACTCAGCATCAATGGTTTTTGTAGCAATATTAGTGAAATCTACATCGACAATATAGGTAGTTCCCCACACATCAGCATCATCAAAAATACCCGTACGGCCTGTAGAAGCCAACACAGCTTGAGTACCATCGTTAGGGTTGGTGGCCACATCTTCAGGACGGGAGAAGCGGAAGGCATTGACCTCAATAGCTAAAGCATCTTGTTGAGCTTGGGTAGCAAAGCCTAAAGCATCATAGCCCAATTCATCTTGAATACTATTGCCTTCGTCATCACCATCCACAGCTTTAGGGCCATTTTCGCTGTAAACCTCAATTTCCACAAAACTACCAGTGGTGGTGTTGCCAGTACCAGCAAAATCACGAGGATCAACTTCCGTCGCATTATTAGATACCCAGACGAATAAATCACCGCCCGTTAAACCGTTGCGTTCGAGGAAGTCAATCGTGCCATCGGTATTATAGTCAACGCCCTTAGTACCCACATAAAGGTAAAGGGGAGCAGTTTCTCGGTCATCACCGATTAAAAGAGCAATTTTATCCTCAGTACCGGTTTCCAAAGCAGTCACACTTTCCCAAGCAGCCACACCTAACCAAGGTAAAGCGTAGAGTGCATTGTTGGCTGTATCAAGGGCAAATTCCGTACCACCATCGGTTTCTTCGCCAGTAAAGAAAATTGTATCAACAAAGCCGTATTCACCAGCTGCAAAGAGATTGGCTGCACAAAAGCGATCTAAACCGACGGGTGCTTCAACGGTATCAAGGGCGTTGTTGGCATCCACCATGTTACCAGCACGGTTATAAATGGCATCAAAAGCCAAGCCTGATGCTTCGATTGCCAAGGTTTGAATATTAAGATCAAAATAGCTAACTCGCGCTCCCGTTAAACTCACTCCACTTTCGAGGGTGTAAGTATAACCGAGGTTAGAACTAACCTCGTGGTTAACCAAAATTCTAACTGTATCGTTGTCTAATTTGTAAGCTCCCGTGCCGTCTAAAATACCAATGGGAGTATAACCCCCAATGGTTTCACCAACAGTAAAAAAAGGATCAACTGTATAGCCATTGAGGCCGGCCATTTGGGAAGGTTGATTTGTATCTTGACTCATAAACTCACTATTATTTTGCTCTGGTTTTTGTTGAAGCTAATTTGGGGAAAATACCTCACCAAATTAATCAGAAACACTTTTCTTAGTGTGTCATGGTCAAATTAACAAGAAATAATTTAAAGGTTAAAAAAATCTCAAATTACTTTAACTTTATTTAACCTAAGCTAAATAAATTGCTTTTTGTTTTTTAAAGTTTCGATATACAGTTTTTCTAAACGGGTAATATTATCTTTTAAGGTATATTTTTCTAAGACCTTTTGTCGGGCTTTTGCTCCTAATAATTTGGTAATTTCTGGATGTTCATTAAATAGGGGTAATAAGGTTTTTAATTGGGTGGTAACTCCTTGGGTTTCTAACACCACTCCTGCACCATTTTCTAATACTTCACCATCCGCGCCTGCATCCGTAGCAATACACGCCAATCCCGTGGCCATGGCCTCTAATAATGACAAGGATAAACCTTCAACCAAAGAAGGTAAAATAAAGACATCACACCCCCTTAAAATATCAATTCTTTTTTGTTCGTTGCCCACAAACCCAAACCAAATTATGGCATCTTCTTCGGTATAAAATTGTTCTAAGGATGATTTTAAAGGACCATCTCCTAATATTAATAATTTACTGTCGTTACCTAATTTACTCAATTTCCATGCTTTTAAAAGGGCTTCTACATTCTTTTCTGTCGCTATTCTGCCTTGATAAACAAATAATCTTTTTGCTTTTAAGTGATATTTAATATCAGAATCACCGGGGGAATACTTATCAATATCAACTCCATTGGGAATGATCACGACTTTATAATCAGGTACACCTAATTTTACCAATAAATCTTTTTGAATTTGGGAAAAAACGATCACCCGATCATAATTGGCGAGGAAAGGAGCATACAATTGATAGGTTAAATATTGGGTACTAGAAGATAGGTTTCTAATCTTACTATCAAAAGCAGGATGAAAAGTAGCAATTAAGGGTAAATTTAACTCTTCACAAATTTCTGGTAAGAGAAAATCCAGAGTTGAAAGTGTTAAAGAAGCATGGACTAAATTGGGTTTTAATTGTTGGAGAGATTTTCTTAAAATTTTACTCGATTTTAAAGTAGGAATCGTATAAATTTGCGACTTATATAAAAAAGGTAAAGCAATTTCATTGCATTCTGGCCAATCTACTGGACATATTTCCGCTTCAGTAAAATGGAGAAAACTAACCCGATATCCGCGGTCTAATAAAGAATTAGTAATCTCTCTACCGTAGGTAACATTACCACAAAAAGGGGTTTTTTTTCCTAACCAAGCTATGTGCATTTATTATCAGTTATCAGTTATCAGTTATCAGTTAACAATTATAAGTTAACTGTGATTAATTAATATTTATTAGTTAATTATCAATTGTTATTTGTAATAACCAGTTTAATATACCACCAATGATGGCTAAAATCGAGAGGGAAAATAACACCGGTTGCAGACCAAATTGAGTTTCTGCTAGACCGGCCAAAGCTAAAGGAAGACTCAGAGCGATATTCACAGCGTTGTTTTGTAAACCAAAAACTTTGCCCCGCATCACCGGGGGAGTTTCCGATTGGATCGTAGTTTGCATGGGAACGCCAATTAAAGCAGCAAAACCTCCCGATAAAGCCGTCATCAGCAATTCTAGGGCTAAATTGTGAGTAAACAGAGCTAAACCGAACAAAGAGGTAGCAAATCCCATGGAACCCCACAAACTAAGCTGTATATGGCTAAATTTTGTCCCCCAATGACCTAAAATCGCCGCTGAGATTCCCATTCCCACCCCAGCCGAAGCCAGTAAAAAGCCGAATTGTTCAGCTTTCATCCCGGGAATTGTTTCCGCTAAACGGACCGCTAAAACAGCTAAAGCTGCAAAAATTGAGAATAAAATTACTAATTGAACTAGGGCATTTCTAACTTTATGATTAGCTTTAAGATATAAAATTCCCTCCTTAATATCATCGAAAACGTGGGGTTGTTCTGAGGCTAAATTTTCCCGTTTTTCCCCCGTTTTTAGGATTAATAATAACACCCCGGCGATCGCATAAGAACCTCCTACGACTAATTCCTTGCCAAAATTCCAAGATAAACCCAAATTAGCTATTAAATGATCGGCTAAAACTAACAAAGGTTCACCAATGGCAAAACCAACAATTAATAACACCATCATCGTGGTAGTATAAAGGGAATTAGCGGCTAATAAATAACGACTTTTGACAATTAAAGGAATAGTAGCTTGTTCGGCCGGTGCAAAAAATTGAGTTAAAGTAGAGACTAAAAAAGTAACAATTAATAAAATCCAAAACCCTACTGGTAAAGCAAAAAATTCATTTTTACCATTAAAAAAAGATAATAACAGGGGTAAACTTAAAACCAAAAAACCTCGTCCTAAATTAGAAAAGACTAAGACCTCTTTTTTCGGCCAACGGTCAACAAAAACTCCGGCTAAAGAACCAAATAAAATCGCCGGAATCGTAAAAGCGATCATAATTAATGATACCCAACCGCTAATACTTTGATTAGCTTTTTGGAAATTACTAGCAATAATCGCAATCATTAATACTAAATAAACTTTATCAGCTAATTGGGAAAAAATTTGGCCACTCCACAGGGCCAAAAAGCGTTTATTTTTTAAAACTGGTCGAAAACCACGTTTATTTGTTGGTGGTTCTTCTAAGGTTTCTTCTTGAGTTTTCTTTTCTGTATTTTCAGGCGATAATTGCATTTTTATTTTCTATTTTAAAGCGATTAAATTATCTATTAAAATTGAGGATTTAAAAGAACGACCTAAATGATAACTAGCATAATTGCGTAAATTATGTTCTATATTCACCCAGGCAAATTCTAAGGATAACGGATCTAATTTTGGCGGCCAAATTGCCGCAGTTTCCAGCAGTGTTTGAGCTCCTAAATGTTGCATTAGGCTTAATTCTAAACCAGTTAGGGTGACATTGATGGGGAAATTAGTACCATGGTTAATTATTCCACCTGCCTCAAAACTAAAACCAATTTTCCATTGAGGATTAGTTAAATCAGCCTTGATTTGTGTATTTGTCACACAACACTTATTAAATTGAGGCGCAATTCCATTAATAGCTAATAAATGAAATACTGCTTGAGATAAATGACCATATAAGAGAGTTATTTCTTTATTTTCTAAGTTATTTAAACGTTTTAAATGCTCTTTAAATAATTCAAATAATTCAATTTGTGGCTCATTTTTTCCCCCTAAACTTAACACTAATTCCCCTAAATATTGACTAGCTGATAATTTACCCAAATCCTTACTTAAATTAGCATAAATCTGTAAAGTTTCTAGTTGAATTATTCTCTCAAGAGAGCGACCTTCCGCCAACAACATATCGTTGACTACAAATAACTCAGTTCGCCCCCGCAATTTTGATTTATACTTCCTTGCACCAGGGGCGATCGCCTGAAATAGACCGTATTCGGGAGAAAGAACCGTTAAAAGAAGGTCTGCTTCACCTAATGGCTTTTTTTTGACGATAATTCCCGTAGTTTGATAGGTTTTACTCATTTTCCCCCTGTTGTGCGCCTAAATTGTCTCTTTGGCGCAGTAATTCAGGTCCGTGGGAAGTACCTAAACGGGTAGCTCCTGCTTCAATCAAGCTGATTGCTTGTTCTAAGGTTTTAATCCCACCTGACGCTTTAATCCCGATTTGCCCCTTAGTTATTTTATGCAATAAGCGCACATCTTCGACAGTTGCGCCACCAAACCAACCTGTATTTGTCTTGACGAAAGCAACACCAGCATCCATGACAATTTCCGTGGCCAACCTTTTTTCAGTATTGGTTAATAAACCAGTTTCGATAATGGCTTTAACAGTTTTCCCCGTTTCATTACAAATTGCGGCGATTTCCTGATAAATTGCCTCAGATTTGCCCGCTTTTAGCCATCCTAAATTAATTACAACGTCTAGCTCCTCCACACCAAATTCTCGTGCTTCTTCCGCTTCCTGAAGCTTTGTTGCTGTCGTCGTCGCACCAGTTGGAAAACCAATCACCGTACCAACTTTGGTTTTTTGATTGTGCAAAAATTCGACAGCCAGTCGAACTGCACTGGGATAAACACAAACCGTGGCAAAATTATAGCGAGAAGCTATGGTACAACCATGTTTAAGGTCTTCTTCTGTAATTGCTGGATGTAGCAAAGCATGATCGATATATAAAGCAAGATCAATATCTGACCGATTAATAGCCATATTCAATTCTCCCATAGTTATCCTAGTTTATTGTGACAGAAATTGACTCCGAATGAATAAGTAATAGGTAATAAGCAATAACCAATTGTCAATTGATTTGACAATTGGTTATTAACTGAGAGATAAAATCAGCTGTTAAATTAAGCCTATTTTTTAGGTCAATAAAGTTAGTAAAAGCTCCATTTTCTACACGATTTTTAACGATAAGTTCCGCTAAACTACTATTAATAATTGGTATATTTGTTAACTCCAAAATTGTAGCCGAATTAAGATTAATTTTAACAGGTGAAAGTAAACTAATGGAATCATAATAACAAAAAGATAACACACATTCCCAATATTTAATGCGTTGAATGGGCGTATTTAACGCAGAGGCTAAATCTTCAAGACATAAAAATTTTACTCCCAACTTAACTAAATCAACCAAATATTTAGCTTGATGAATGGAGATTCCTGGCAAACGCAACCAATCATCAACACCAGCCAAATTAACATCAATTTTAACACCCAATTCTCCGGCCATTCTTACTTCCTCTAAGGATTTAAAGCGATAAAAAGGGTCATTTTTTAACTTATATTTTAAAGCAAAATTAAACATTTTCGTTGTTGGTTGTTGCGCTGATTGTGCTAAAAATCTCGTCTTAAATTAGATTAAATAAGGGTGGGTTACGGCTATTTTTATCTCTTGGTTTTTTGCTGAAATTAAAGTAGCTTAACCCACCCAAGACTATTAATTAAGGTAGCCAATTTTCCTCTAATAATTGCTCTAAAGAATAGGGACATTTAGCGGGAAATAAATGGGGAGAAAGTCCTGTTTTTTTAAGTACACGATTAACAGCACGTTGATAAATATCTGGCAATTCTATTGTTAACATATTTCGGAGATTAGTCGTTAATTCATCGGTTAATTGATGGCGAAAACCTAATATTTCATATTGCCAATGTCGATAATTTCTCTCATATTCTTGCTCCCAAAAAGATAATAACAGAATCTGAATAATAATTTGTTCTAACAGACTTTTAACTTTTGACCTTTCTTTCTTACTCAAATCTTCTAACTCCTCGATTAAATTTTCTAAATCAAGTTCATCTAAACGATGATCTTTTAATAGTTTAATCATTTCTTCTAACCATTGAAACTCATCAATTTCATAAAGTTGTTGCAAATTAGTTTTTACTAACATTAATTACGCTCCTAAAAAACTATTAATTATCAACTAAATTCCTTCGTTTTTGCTCAAATTCTAACTCAGAAATTAGGCCATCTTGACGCAATTTTTCCAAAGTTTGTAAAGCTTGACCCAAATCTCTAATTTGTTGAGCAGCCATACTAGCTTGGTTGACTTGTTCTAATCCCCATCCTAAATTAAAACGCAAATTAAAGTCTTCCGGTGATTGCAGGAAATACCAAACCGCTTCAAAAGCACAGGCACTCTGGAGTAATAAGTCAAAATGACCCCAAGGACTAAACCGCAATAAAAGATAGATTATTCCCCACAAATATTGACCTAAATAAAACTTGTGCAATCCACCAATGGGCAAAATTGTCCCCAATAAAGCGAATATAATGGCTATTTTACGGCTTTTCGGCTCTTTAAAAAACGTATCAAATAAAGACATATCTTGACTTTAGTTTATGACTAACTCCACTATAACAAATACGGTAAACCATACTTTCGCGGTGTGAAAAAAATAGCCTACAATGGGAAAAAAGTTATTTATGATCAAATTGGTATAAAAAAATGGGATTTTTTGAATCAGAAGTTGTACAACAAGAAGCGAAAAGATTGTTTGAAGATTATCAAAATTTGGTGCAATTGGGAGGTGATTATGGTAAATTTGACCGAGAAGGAAAAAAGCTGTTTATTGAACAAATGGAAACCTTGATGGAGCGTTGGCAAATTTTCATGAAACGCTTTGAATTAAGTGAAGATTTTATGGCACAAATGACAGTACAACAGTTGAAAACTCAACTTGGTCAATTTGGGATGACTCCCCAACAAATGTTTGATCAAATGCATCAGACTTTAGAAAGAATGAAAGCCGAAATTGCTTGATAATCTTCTACTTTTATTCATTAAACTGTCTTTATCAATCCGAATTTAAGGATTAAATATGGCCAAAGTTAGATTAGAAAATGTCAACCGAAAATTTGGCAATATAAATGCTATTGAAAATATTAGTTTTGAAATCCCCGATGGTGAATTTTGGGTTTTAGTTGGTCCTTCCGGTTGTGGAAAATCGACAATTCTCCGCACAATTGCCGGTTTACAAACAGCAACTAGCGGAAATATTTACCTTGGGGATACTTTAGTAAATGAGATTCCTGCTCGTCAACGAGATGTGGCCATGGTGTTTCAAAATTATGCCCTTTACCCTCACATGACCGTGGCTGAAAATTTAGCTTTTGGGTTAAAAATGCGTAAGGAAAATAAAGCAACGATCGCCCAAAAAGTTGAATCTGTCGGGCGCTCACTTTCCATTGAACATTTACTAAAAAGAAAACCTAAGCAACTATCTGGAGGTCAACAACAAAGGGTAGCTTTAGGTAGAGCAATTATTCGCCAACCCCAAGTTTTCTTATTAGATGAACCATTATCCAATTTAGATGCGCAATTAAGGGATGACACAAGAGCAGAATTAAAACAACTGCATCAAAACCTTGGTATTACTACGATTTACGTCACCCATGATCAAATTGAAGCGATGACTTTAGCGGATCAAATTGTGGTGTTAAATCAGGGAAAAATCCAACAAATTGCGTCACCAAACGAAATATATAACCATCCAACTAATAGAATGGTGGCAACTTTTATTGGTAATCCGCAAATGAATATTTTACCGGTAAACTATCAGAATCAGCAGGTAATTATCGAAAATCAGTTATTAAAAATTAGCGAAAAATTAGCGGCTAAATTAACCAGAATTAACCGAGAAAAAATTGATTTTGGTATACGAGCCGAAAATATCACAATTAGTGGCAAAGAAGGCGATAATTTAGGGGAATTACAGGCAAAAATTGAGGTAATAGAACCATTAGGAAAAGAAACTTTAGTCAGAGCTAGTTTAGTCAACTCTAATTTGATTTTAAATTTTAATACTTCTGCTTCAGATAACATTAAAACAGGGGAAATAATTAGGATTAAACTAGATTTAGATAAACTGTACTTTTTTGATAAAATTACGGGGGAAAATCTGAGTAATTAGAAATAACAAAAATTATTAATCATTACCAATTCCTTAAATATTTATGAACATGAGCAAGATACCACATATAATCATCTAATTGGTATTCGAGAGATTTAATAAGATAAATTTTAGCATCCTCAATATTACCCTGAGATTCATAATATAAACCAACATAAAGATGAGCATAAAAATTACCTTTAACTCCTTCCTTTTTACCTACATTTAAAACCTCATTTACCTGACAAGTATTAGCAAAAAGTTGATAAATTTTATTAAGTAATTTTTTGGAGTCATTTTTAACTACTAATAATTTGTTATTATTAATAGTATAATTTTGACATTGACTAAGACAAAGATAACGCCACACAGTTTCTTCTACATCTTGAGAATTAACCGTTAAATCAATTTCAAACTGTTTTGCTCCTTCTAAATACCTTTGTGCATAAAAATAAGATAAGCCCCGTTGCCACAAATATGGTGTTAAACTTGAATCTAAAGTTTCTGCACAATCAAAATCAGTAATAGATTGCTCAATATTAGCTAATTTAAAATGTATCATTCCCCTTTGAACATATCCTTTAGGCTCATGGGGATTAATCTTAATATAATTATTCCAGTAAGTTAACTTTTCTTGTAATTCCGTCTCATTAATCATTGTGTAATTATCAATTTAACTTGTCTTCGTCGGGATAATTTATCATTATCTCTACGGTAAAATAAATTCTACCGTAAAAATAGTACCTTTTCCCATCTCACTTTTGACTTTAATTTTACCTTGATGATTTTTGACGATCGCCTCACAAATAGCCAACCCTAAACCTGCTCCTCCTTGATCCCGACTTCTAGCTTGATTAATCCGATAAAAGCGGTCAAAAATGTGATTTAACTGCTCATTATCCATTCCTAAACCAGTATCTCGAATATGAATTAAAACTTTTTGGTTAATCTTTTCCAAAATTACTGTTACTTTTCCTCCCGAATAATTGTAATTAATAGCATTAGTAATTAAATTAGAAAATAGACGATAAATTTGTTCAGAAATCCCTTTAATAATTAACTCATTACTAATAGTAATTATCGCAGTTAATTGAATATTCTTTTTTAAAGCTAAAGGAGATAATTCCTCGATTAAATCATTAATTAAATCCTGTAAACAAATGTCTTCAAAAACTATCTCATCTCCTTGAGTTAACTGCCAATCTAAACGGGATAAAGTTAATAAATCCCTCACTAAATTAATCAACCTCTTGGTTTGTCGATCCAAAGTCGGTAAAATTTCCCTTGTTTCCTCCTTTGAGGTCGATTCGATGGTAGCCTGTAAACTAGCTAAAGGAGTGCGCAATTCGTGGGCGGCATCGGCAGTAAATTGCTGCATTTTTTGGTAAGATTGATATAATGGACGAATAGAAATACCCGCTAACCACCAAGCTGAAATCCCTACTAATACTACGATTAACGGCAATACTAGCAAGATAAGCCAAATTAAATTAGTCATATAATCGTCAAAATCTTGAAGACTGCGTCCAACCTGCAAATAACCCCAATTTTCTCCGCGTTGAGTATGGAGACTAAACCAGATTTGACGATAACGATGACCATTTTTATCATTTAAAGTTTGCCATTCTTGATTGCTCATTTGTTCAGAGACGGCAGGCATTCCCCCTGTTACCAGCAATTTACCTGACAAAGTGAATAACTGCACATAATATTTATCATTGACAATACTATGGGTTTTCCAGCTACAAGTATTCGGTAAAACGCACGTTGCAGGTAAAATCCGACTAGCTTCCTGTTCCCATTTCCCTGGTTGTTGCAAAATTACTTCTAAACCGTCATGAATAGTAGCTGCCACTGTTTTCAATTCTTGGTCAATAGTTAAACGGTGGGCGTGGATGATAGCTTCATAAAAGGTGATCGCCCCCATGGTAAGAATTAGGGTAATCATTCCTCCAGAATAAAGAGCCAAACGTTGTCGTGTAAGTTTAAATAATTGATTATTCATATTAGGTTCATTGTTGCGCTTTAGCGCTAGTAAAGCGATAGCCTAAACCGTAAACAGTCTCGATCCAATGATCAGCTCCATAAATTGCTAATTTTTTGCGCAGGAGTCGAACCTGTGCTGCAACAACATTGCTGATAGTTTCGCTATCCCAAGTCCATAAATGGTCTAAAATTTGGTCACGGGTGAGAATTTGGCCAGGATGTTTCATAAAATATTCTAAAAGCTGAAACTCTTTTGCAGTCAGGGATATAACCTGTTTTTTCCAAGTAACCGTATAGGTATTGTAATCCAACGTCAAATCACCGTAGCACATTTGCTGATTATTTAAGGCAGGCGATCGCCGTTGCAGAGCGCGTAATCTGGCCAATAATTCAGCCATACCAAAGGGTTTCACTAAGTAATCATCTGCTCCCGCATCTAATCCCATGATTTTATCCTGCATAGTATCCTTGGCTGTTAACATCAAAACTGGTAAAGTGTTACCCTTACTCCGTAATCTTTGCAGCAATTGAATTCCGGATAAACTGGGTAAAAGCCAATCAAAAATAGCTAAAGTGTATTGTTGAGAATTGGTTTCCAAATAATTCCACGCCTCTTCGCCATCCATGACAAAATCAACAAGATAATTAGATTGTTCAAGGGATTTTTTAATACTCAAACCTAAATCACATTCATCTTCAACTAATAAAATTCTCATTATTTCACCCTCATTTCATAATTAAAAACCATAATAAAAATGTAGTAAATAAATTAAAGGTAATTACCATGAAATCAGTAATTTTTACATCTAGTTTTGGTTTATTATTAAGTAGTCTTTTTTTCGTTGGTTTAAATTCTCAATCTGTTAATGCTCAAACTCCCAATAATCCTCCTAATAATCCTCCGATGGCTTGTCCCTGTTGTAAAGATATGATGTCAAATATGATGCCAAATCACCAAATGCCAGGAAATAATCAACAGACACCAACAACTCAGCAAAAAAGCACTTAATTAATGAGACAAAGATTAATTATTTCATAAGTGAAGCAGTTATTTAAGATTTAACTGCTTATCTTTATTTTTAAGAACTAATTTATCTTAAAAAACTATTCACAATAGCCTTCTCTTAAAGTTTAATCAAAAATTTGGAATTGAGTATGAAATAGAATAGAAAAAAAAAAATTTCATCTTAATTTCATTTTAATAATATATAGTAAAAATTAGCTAGAAAAAAGAGTAATTTAGGAGTGAAAATTATGTGGAAAAACTATTTCTTGAATGCGATCGCCGCTACTGGCGCTATAATATTGATCATGGGTTCTTCTGGCTTTTCTTCTAATCAAGCTCATACCGTGACTGACATTCAGAAAAATAGCACTTTAGCCAGTATTTGGGACCTAGATCAGGAAAACTACTCAGGAAACATGAACATGACAGTTTACCGCAGTCCTTCCTGTGGATGTTGCCACCAATGGATAGATCACGCCAAAAAACAGGGTTTTCAGATTACTGACGTTAAAACCGACAAGATGGAAGCCATTAAAAAACAGTATAAAATCCCTGCCAATTTAGCCTCTTGTCACACGGCTATTATTGACAACTATGTCATGGAAGGTCATATTCCAGCAACAGATATTAAACGTTTCCTGAAACAAAAACCCAACAGCTTAGGATTAATTGTCCCCGGAATGCCCTCTGGTTCACCGGGTATGGAATCATCAAACAAGCAACCTTTTGAGGTTTTAACATTAGGAAAAAATGGCTCAACTCAAGTATTTAAAAGCTACGAAAATTATTAATTTTAATTAAGTAGAATTGTCCCACCCATAAGTGGCAAAATTTAGAGTAAAAATAGGTTTAAATGAACTTGATTTAGGTTTAAGCTTAAGGTATCAAATTAACCCCAAAATTGCGCCTTATCTAGGCATAAATTGGGAGCATAAATTTGCCCAAAGTGCGGATTTTGCCAAAAAAGAAGGCGAAAAAATAGATATAGTGATTCCAATTAAGATTAAAACAGTTGAAAAATAGGTTCGTAGTTGCGCTTTAGCGCTTCTTAGGACTAAAGTCCAACAACAAACTAAAAACTTTTGTTTAATTTTTATTTGGAATTACTATAACTTTGCCATTGTCGGAGGTCTAAAATTATTGTTTTAAAATCCTTATCGAAATCGGAGTTCGGTTCGTCAAGGTAGTGTAAAGTATTGTAAAGAACAACTTTCACCTAACCTATGGCTGATTTACTCATACAATCGCAATTAAAATCATTACTCCTCGCAACAGCAACGGAAGCTGAAAACGGTGGCTTAGTTTTAGCGGGAGTCTTACTAAGTTTAGTCATAATTTATTTTTCCAGCAAACTTGGTGGTGAAATCTGCGCTAGGATTAACCTACCCCCAGTGTTAGGAGAATTAGTCGGCGGTGTCGTCATTGGTATTTCGGCTTTAAGTTTGCTCGTATTTCCCGAAAGTGGCGCATCGGCCAGCAATTCCCTGATTATCACAATATTGGAAAAAACTGCTGGCTTGACTCCCGAAGCTGCGTCTGGAGTTTTTGCCACCCAAAGTGAAATTATCTCGGTTTTAGCTGAACTTGGCGTAATAATTTTACTATTTGAAATCGGTTTAGAATCAGATTTACAAGAATTAATCAAAGTTGGTCCCCAAGCTGCCATAGTTGCGGTAGTTGGGGTGGTCGCTCCTTTTGCGGCGGGAACTGCTGGATTAGTCTATCTTTTTCATACTCCTTTAATACCCGCCATTTTCGCAGGTGCAGCACTAACCGCCACCAGTATTGGTATTACGGCCAAAGTCCTGGCCGAAATAGGGCAAATTAGCTCCCCAGAAGGGCAAATTATTATTGGTGCTGCGGTTTTAGACGATATTTTAGGTATTATTGTCCTCGCAGTTGTAGCTAGTTTGGCCAAAACTGGCGAAATTCAAGTTACTAATATTATTTATTTGATTATTAGTGCCGGTACTTTTTTAATTGGTTCAATTTTAATCGGCCGTTTTCTTGCCCCTTATTTCGTTCACCTGGTTAATAAAATGAAAACCAGAGGTCAAGTTTTAATTATTGGCCTTATTTTCGCTTTTATCCTTTCTTATATTGCCACGGCGATCCATTTAGAAGCAATTTTAGGCGCTTTTGCTGCCGGTTTAATCCTAGCGGAAACAGAAAAACGCAAGGAATTGGAAAAACAAGTTATTCCTGTTGCTGATATTCTTGTACCTGTGTTTTTTGTCTGTGTGGGTGCAAGAACCGATTTAAGTGTGTTAAACCCCGCTATTCCCAGTAACCGAGAAGGTTTGATTATCGCGGCTTTTTTGATTGTTGTCGCCATCATTGGCAAAATGGTGACGGGTTTAGCTGTCTTTGGTCAACCTGATTTGAATAAATTGGCGATCGGTGTCGGTATGATTCCTCGTGGTGAGGTAGGATTAGTCTTCGCAGGAGTCGGTGCTGCTAGTGGCGCTCTTAATCAATCCACCGAGGCAGCGATTATCATGATGGTAATTACCACTACATTTGTGGCCCCTCCTTTCTTGAGATTAGTTTTTCAAGAACCTAAGAAAAAGATCATAGTTGATAGTTGATAGTTGACAGTTGATAGTTGACAGTTGACAGTTGACAGTTGAGAGTTGAGAGTTGATAGTTGACAGTTGAGAGTTGATAGTTGATAGTTGACAGTTGATAGTTGACAGTTGAGAGTTGATAGTTGATAGTTGATAGTTGATAGTTGACCAGAAAAAAAGGTTTCAGGTTTCCTCCCTTCCCTCAGTTATCAATTGTTAACTGATAACTGTTAACTGATAACTGTTAACTGATAACTGAAATGACAGCGCTATTATGTGTATGTGCAGAAACCTCGTAAAGTAGAGGCGAGGGAAACCTCGCTTTTACAGTCAATTGTCCATGGTTAATTGTAATTTGGAGTAATAAAAGTGAAATTTAAGTTGGTAACTCTGAGTTTTTTAAGTTTCTTTCTGTTTGCGTTTCCAGCCGAAGCTGGGAAAATTACCAATTGGAATTTTGATCGATCGCAAAATCGACTAACTTTCACCACCGATGAAGGAGTACAACCGAAAGCTCAATTAATTTCTAACCCCACTCGTTTAATTGTTGACTTACCTGGCACAACCCTCGGTCAACCGACTATTAATCGTCCCATTGGTGGAACCATTACCAGTGTTAGAATTGGGCAGTTTGATGCTCAAACTACCCGTTTAGTCATTGAATTAGCTCCCGGTTATACCATTGACCCCAATCAAATTAAAATTCAAGGTAATAATCCTCAACAATGGAGCATTGAATTACCAACCCCGGAAAGAATTAATCTTCTCCCCAATACTTTACCCCCTAGTCAGCCTTCTTCTGAACCGACGATTAGTCGTAATCCCACTTCCTCTAATTCCAGTGATTCTCCCTTTTTTCAAGTTACAGATCAGGGATTAGTCGTCAAAATCGGTGACCAAGAACCTCAACGAATTACCGTGAGACGTAATGGCGATGGGCAACAAATTGATTTTTTTTTAGATGGAATTACTCTTGATTCTACTCTCAAGGATAAATCCTTTGCGGTTAATCGCTATGGAGTTAATACCGTTGCTTTTTTTCAGTCATCGAGTCAACGAGAACCTTGGTCGAGAATTACCCTGAAAGT
The DNA here is from genome assembly GCA_011391125.1 of Synechococcales cyanobacterium S06. Lineage (GTDB taxonomy): Bacteria > Cyanobacteriota > Cyanobacteriia > Cyanobacteriales > JAABRE01 > JAABRE01. The sequence goes on along the minus strand of JAABRE010000040.1, from coordinate 21,052 downwards.
TGAACGGGATAGCCCAAATTGGCAAGCTACTTACAGTCGTGATGGCGCTGTCATCTTATTACCGGAAGGTGGCTTAGGTAAATTTAATCAAGGCAACACTAATGATCCTAACCCCAATGCCACTAAACCTATACCCCGTGGCCAACAAACTTTGCTCCAGTCGGTGGAATGGTCCAATAATCGTAGTCAATTACTAATTAAAACGGAGGGAGAAGCCAACTCTACCAGTAACTGGAATCGTGAATCAGGAATTTATGAGATTAGAATTAGTAATGCTAAAATAGCGGAACAGTTTCGCGGACCAGAGTTACAACCCACTGACCCCATTGCGGTAATGCGCATTATTGAAGAAGAATCCGATATTGTTAGTATTTTGCTGCAACCAGCTTCGGGAGCCAACATTCAGGCATTAAATCAACCAACAGGGGAACTCTTAGCCTTAGAATTCAAGCGTGCTGGTACTCCTCTTCCCGAACTTACCACCATTCCTGTACCCCCTCCAGAAAATAATTCCACTCCCCCCACCACTTCCACTCCCAGAGTTGTCAATAATAATCGACAAGGGCGAAGTTTAGTCGTTATTGACCCCGGTCATGGTGGTAAAGACCCCGGTACGATTGGTATTGGTGGAATTCAAGAAAAAAATATTATCCTTCCCATTTCTCAGCATTTGCAACAATTTCTCACTGACAATGGAGTTCAAGTTCTCATGGTCAGAGATACGGATTATTTCGTCAGTTTGGAAGGACGCACTGAGTTAGCCAATCGTGCCGGAGCAGACCTTTTTGTTAGTATTCATGCTAACGCCATTAGTCTCTCTCGTCCAGATGTGAATGGCCTCGAAACCTATCATTATGGCAGTGGTGCAGGTTTGGCCAATAGTATCCATCGCAATATTTTGCAAAGAATCAAGATTAAAGACCGTGGTGTCCGTACTTCTAGATTTTTTGTGCTTAGAAACAGTAAAATGCCTTCGGTTTTGGTGGAAGTTGGCTTTCTTACCGGACGTGAAGATGTCGCCAATTTGACGAATCCAGATTACCGCCGTCGCATGGCCGAGGCGATCGGTTATGGCATTTTAGAATATATTAACAAGAAAAATTAGGGAAAAAATAATTAATAATTAATAGTTCAGGATTAATTATCAATTTTCAATTAGCACTTAAATAAAAATGTTACCTTATATTATCCAAATTGCACCACCTATTATCAATGAAGTCATTGTTGCTCAAAATACAAATATACAAAATAACTCCCAGGAAACTTTAGTTATACCTGATTTGGTTTCCAGTGGCGAAACCCGTTTAATTGTGCAACAAAGGGGAGAACAAACACAGGAATTTACCATTCTTGTGGGTCAAAATCAGGCCGATCAACCTTTACCTGTGAACATCGGCAAAATTAGTGTCGTAGAACTCAACGCCGATCACCAGGAATATGATCAAAAACAGCAACTAATTACCGCCGAAGGTCAGGTTGTCATGCGTTTTAATCAAGCGGTGTTAACGGCCAACAATTTGACAGTTAATTTAGTCACCAATCAAGCAGTTGCAGAAGGAGACGTGACCTTAACACGGGGAAATCAGGTCTTAAAGGGAACTCGTTTTGAGTATTTTTTCTCGCAAAATAGCGGTGTAATTTTTGACGCAAGAGGGGAAGTAGATCAATCAACCAGCAGTAATGATTTTGATCTGAAATTACCCACTGATCTTAATAATAGTAGGGTTCGTGACCCAGGGGGAACACAATCTTTACAAAATATCAGTGGTCAAGAGGGCTTTACTTTTGGGTCAGGTTCAGTGGGAGGGGAGACCAATTCACCAAGTCCCGCCGGTGGTGGTCAAATTAATAAAATTCGTTTTCAGGCCGAGCGTATTGATTTTGAAGGCGAGACATGGAAAGCGACCAAGGTACGTTTGACTAATGATCCTTTTTCCCCACCGGAGTTGGAAATTAGAGCTGATACCGCAACTTTAAGTCAATTAGGGGAGGGACGAAGTGAACTAAGAACCACGAAATCTCGGGTGGTTTTTGATCAAGGGTTCTCTGTACCCATTTTTCAAAATAGATTGGTGTTCAGTAATCGTCCCAGTCAACCTAGTTTAGTTCAAGTTGGTTATGATGCCGAAGAACGTAGCGGTTTATTTGTTCAAGGTAATTTTGCCCTGATTAAAAATAAAAAGTTAGACTTTACGATTTCACCCCAATATTTTATTGAAAAATCTCTCAATGAAGGATTTTCGGGTGATGTTTTTGGGGTTAAAACTAAATTTAATTTTGATTTAAGTCCTCGGACAAGTTTGAGAAGTTCCAGTTCCCTCACCAGTTTAGATTTGAGTAAAATTGAAGATAACTTGCGGACAAATGTGCGTTTAAAACAATCTTTTGGCAATCTTGAACGTCCTTACAATCTTAGCCTGGAATATACCTATCGCGATCGCCTTTTTAATGGTTCTCAAGGGTTTCAAACCGTTCAACGTAGTTTTGGAGGTATTTTTACCTCTCCGAGTCTTTCCCTCGGAAACTCAGGAGTTAACTTAAGTTATCAAGTCGGAGTGCAGCAAATTGATGCAGAAACCGATAGAACGGATTTACTTGAACCAAACCGAGAGGATGATCTGATTAATTTAACCCGTTACCAAGGGGCGATCGCCCTTGGCAAAGGATTCTCCCTGTGGTCAGGTCAACCTTTACCGGCCACCAAAGAAGAAGGCCTACGTTATCGTAGATCACCGGTGGTTCCTTATTTGAGGTTAAATACAGGTATCACCGGAGTCGGTAGTTTTTATAGTAATGGTGATACCCAAAACTCCATTGGTGGTAGTATTGGATTAGAAGGACAATTTGGACATTTTGCCCGTAACTTTTTCGATTATACTAACTTTAATATTGGATTTAATCAAATATTTTTAATTAATGAATCACCGTTTTTATTCGATCGCATTAGTGACACCACTACCTTATCCTTGGGGCTAACTCAACAAATTTATGGACCATTTTTAATCGGTTTTCAAACTTATTTAAACCTAGATACAGGTGAAGAAATTAGCACAGATTATGTTTTAGAATATAGTCGTCGTACCTATAATCTTATTTTACGTTATAACCCTGTTTTACAAGTGGGTTCCATTGGTTTTAAAATTAGTGATTTTAATTGGACAGGTGACACTCAAACCTTTGAAAGGGGAAATATTAAACCAGTTATTCAAGGTGTGGAAAGGTAGTTGATAGTTGATAGTTGATAGTTGATAGTTGATAGTTGATAGTTAATTTTATTTTTTTTCTATTAAACTAACAATATACATCACCATTTCTTCGACCCAAAGAATGATTTTATCTAACCATTGCAAAACGATTTCTAATGGGTTTTTGACATATCCTATGGGTTTTGCATCTGTTTCTATCCATTCCGGTTTAGCTTCTAAATTATTAGAACTACGATTATCGTAATCTGCAAATTTAGCCAATTTGTGGTTATTATTATTATTAAATGTGCTTAAAACTAGGCTTTTCTTTGTCTTTTTATTTTCGGTATTTTGGGAGGTCATTTGTGAAACTGTTTCGTCGGTTTGTTTCTCTAATTTGGTTTGACCAGAAAACAATTTAATTAAATTAGTTAGACCATTCCAAGGATTATTTTTGCTCTGGGGTAAGACCTTCCCAGTCAGTAAATTTAACGGTTTTTCTTCCTCTATTTCCGTTACAATCGCTTCATTTTTTTGCTTGGCTAAATCTGACCAAGATAACCAAGGATCAGATTCATTTTCCTCTAATTCTGAGTTACTTTCTGTTAGTTGATTTTGGTTTAATTCGGTTTTTAAACTATTTTTATTAGTATTTTTTTGTCCAAAAAAGTAATCAATTGCTGCTAAAATTAAAACTTGAATTTGAAAAGGATTATCTTCTTGGTTAACTATCAACTGATGATTCTTGTTAACCAGTTGACCTGTTTCCCTGTCTTGTTGTCTTTCTAAATAGGCGATTTTCCCATCTAATTTATTAATAATTTTCGGAGTCGGTCTGGATAAATTTAAACTATTTTCTGAATAAGAAGAATATCTTAATTCTCCAAATAAATTGATACCTCTAGCAACGTCACTAACTTGCATCCATCCCATAACTTGCCAAAACCATCTAATCGGGGCAATAATATGACTATTATTAATCGTAATTAAAGGTAAAGAAGAACGTGATTTCTTGATTTTATTGCGACTATAAATCCCATATTTGGTAATTTGCCAACTAATTAATTGTGCTAATTTTGACTGTTGTTCTGAAGTTAAAATATCAATAATTTCGTTATTTTTTGCGACTAAAACTAAACTTTTATGCTCCAATAAACAGGCGATCGCTTCTATTTTCGGCACATTTTGAACCAGAGAAACAGTTTGATTTTGCTCCGTTTTTACCAAGGAATTATTATTAGTATCCTTAAAACTTTTAATAATAAAACCATCTAAAGAACTTTGGACTTTTGCCAACACATTAGAAATAACTTCATCCGTGGTAATTGATTCAGTTTCCGTTAAAGATTCCTGATTATTGATCGGTAATTGATATTTAATTTCCTCAAATTTATTTTCTAGCTGAAATTCAGCCCAACGAGCCGTTTGTACTAAAAGATAAAAAGGATAAAGTAAAACCTGTACCCCCCAACTGGCCGCAACTTTAAGATGCCGAACAGTCTTGCCTAAACGATCATTGACGGCGATCGCCTGTCGATTGAGAAAATTAAATAACCGACTTTGATAAGGACCAGACATAAGAAGAAGTAAGAAATAAAAAATAAGAAGTAAAAATTAAGAAATAGCAAGTAATAAATTACAAAGATTAAAATAGCAGAATATCCCCATTATAGAATAAGGTGGGCAATGCCCACCCTACTTATTAATTAATAATTAGCAAACCACAAACCAGTTTCGGGTTGTAATTTCTGATTCAAAGAAGTTAAAGGAACAAAATATTTGCCATTAGATTCCACCACAGGAGAACTTCCCCCACTGGCCTGAGAACCCATACTATTAGCTAAACTGGTGATTACTTCGGCGGGATTTTTCGCATTGTCAGCACTTAAAGTAAATAACATATTAGTAGAATTGCAACCAGAAGAGTTAGCTAAACATACCACAGAAGAAGTGCCAACTGTACCGATCGTAAAAGACAAATTATCAATTTTGCCACCATTTTGAGAGACAATCTTATTGAGTTTTTCTGTGACAATCTGACAACGTTTTTCTGGGGTATATTCATTACCAATTTGTCGAGTCCAATTAATCATGGTACGAGGTAAAACTTTGGGGTTATCTCGTTGAACTACGGTAGCATAATTACTTTTAATGGCAGCACATTCAAAAGATATTTTTTCCGAATAAGTGGTAGAATCAGTAGCTATAGTTGTGGAAGGTTGAGTCGGTTTTGTGATCGTAACTGAGGGAGTCGAACTTTTCGTAAAAGAAATATAGACATCATTACCATTACTAGCAAAATTATTACTATCTTGTATTTGAGGGTTAGCTTTACTGGTAGCAATAATGCCATAATCGCGATTATTTTGGATGGTATTACCTTGGAGAATCGGTTTAGCATTTTCCGTTAAAACTATACCACTATTATTATTAATAATCGTATTTTGACTAATAAAAGGTGTGACATCTCCTCCCATAGATAAAGCAAAACCAGTATTATCAAAGGTGTTTTTTCTTACTTCACCTTTAGCTTGACGACCGAATCCAATTCCATTACCAGTATTATTTTTAAACAGACTATTTTCAATCAGAGGAGAAGCTGTACCAGTAACAAAAATACCTTCTCGGTTATTATCAACAAAAGAACTATCACTAATTACCGGTTTAGTATTTTCGATCCAAACACCAGTTCCACGACCATTAGGATTACTAACAGTAATACCAATTAACTGAGAATTATCACCGGGAACAACAGCAACATTTTGTAAACCAAAAGTTTTAGTTAAGTAATCTCCACCACCAATAATTTTGACATTACTACCTTTTTGTTGTGCATTGCCGATTAATTTAACACCCGCAGGAATTTGTAGGGGAAATTGTTCGGTGGTATATTCACCATCAGCTAAACGAATTTCTGTACCAGATTTAGCAAATTGAAGAGCATAACTAATACTGCGATAGGGTTGATCTAAGCTACTGCCAGCACCGGCGGTATCTGTACCCTGTCTTGGGTTAACATAGAGGGCAAACTGCTGGGAATTTTGTTTTAAACCAATACTAGGCTGCATTGTTTCTGAGGCTGTCACGGAAGTTGGTATGGTAGTGAAAGCAGTTACAGTAAGGAGACTAGAGAGACCGATAGTTTGTAGAAGATTGATTTTATTCATGTCCAGTTATTATCTCAATTCGATATTTACTACTACCAAAGCATAAATTATTTTTCCGGAAAAAAAGAGAAAGTTTATTAAATTGCCTAAAAAGCTGATTTTAGATAATCCTTTAAAGTTAATCCTGCTCCTACCTGACTCGGTCGATATTTGACGATCGCCACATCAAAACGACAAGGTAAGTCGGCTAAATGGGGATGTTCACTTAAAAAAAGTTCGGCCGTGGTTTGTATTTTACTCTGTTTTTGCGCCGTAACGGACAGAAGTCCATCTTCATCCCAATTATTTTTACTACGAGTTTTTACTTCCACAAAAATTAAACTAGAATTAGCTTTATTTTGGGCAATAATATCGATTTCACCCCACTTACAACGCCAACGATAATGTAAGATTAAATAACCCTTATTTTCTAACCATTGACCCACAAAAATTTCCCCTAATTCCCCAATTTTCGCCATAAATTTAGATTTTTTGTATTTATTAAAATTATTGTTATTTTAGATCGTTAATTTTTTCTTTTTAATCTTTTCAATTATCTGAGAAGAATAAGGCTCAAAAAGTTTAGCTTCAAGTTGGACAGAAGGGTGAAATTCTATCCAGACAACCGCTCCACTGATACTTTTATGATCAGGACGATAAACAATTTTTATCAATTTACCTACCTCAATTTCGTGACAAATTTCAGTTTTGTTACCTCGTTTTAAGAGCAATGGTGGCAAATTAAGGCCCTGTTTTTGGTTCATGCTAATCACATAACGATTAACATGAACCATAGTAGGAGCACAACCCAGTCTTTTGCGCCAAGTGCCCTCCGGTCCTCGATCGCCCTTAGAAATTACTGGCATTCCTTTAAATAAAGGAATCAGCCAAAAACGATCGACTTTTTTTGCCCCTTTAACCCTGCCTTGTTTTAACAACCATCGCAATCTTTGAGCCGAAATATTCAATAAAAAAGCTGCTTCTGTAGTACCTACTTCTGTTTTTCTTGACATAAGTTTAAACTATTGCGCAATAGTTGAATCTAAAACAATTTTTTTTCAATTCTCATTGATGATTTACATCTTCATGGAGCTGAGAATAGACAAACTTCTTTAAATATATATAAATCTTAACTTTTATACCTCATTCTATAAGCTCATAATTAGATCATTGCTATTCAAGGTTCTTTTTTTTCAATTTTTCAAGTCGCCAATTATCCCCTTTCTGACAATCTCATTAATAGCAACAGTCATAAAATTTACCTAATTATTTAACAATTTTTTAAGCGCAACTACCAATTATTTGTTACTCTGACATAATTGCCCCCGTTAAATCAGTATTAGTTAAAATAGTCCGAGTTAAATCTGCACCTTTTAAATTCGCATTCCGCAAAATAACACCAGTTAAATCAGCATAACTTAAGTCAGCATTTTCTAAATTTACTTCCGTTAAATCGGTTATTAAATAATTTTTATGAAACCCGATTTGAAAATTAGCACGACACAATTTCGCACCTTGTAAATTAGCTTGATATAAGGAAGCTCCGGCAAAATTAGCATAACTTAAATCCGCATTTTTTAAGTTACATTGAGTTAAATTGGTTCGATGATCTGAACTGGAACTTAAATCCGCTTCAATCATTAAAGCTGAACCTAGATTAGCATAACTTAAATTTGCACCACTAAGAATTGCCTTAATTAAGTTAGCTTTGGTTAAATTTGTCGAGGTTAAAATAGCGCCACTAAGATCACTTTCTCGTAAAATACTATTAGTTAAATTGGCGTTGGTAAAATCTGTACCCCACAATAAAGCTTCAGATAAATCAGCATTTTGAAAACAAGAATCACTAAAATTTGTTTTCCCTAATCTTGCTTGACGAAAATCTCCAAAGCCGAAATTAGCACCACTTAAATTAAGTTTAATAATTTCTGCTTCCTGTAATTTAACCTCCGAAAACTCCCTTTTACCCTCTTGATATTCCTTAATAATTTGACTAATTTCCATTGTTTTATTAATTAACTCTATTTTTATTCTTTATTTTACAAACTATATTATGTAATTGATACGTTACATCTTTCTTGCCACTTTTTACTTCAAAATTAGTTTCTTACTTCTTACTTTCTACTTCTTACTTTTTACTTGAATTTGACCGTCCTTGAGAGGTTCGGTAAACTACACTACCATAGATTTATAATTAGCTTCACTATATATAGATAGCGAATGAACCGAAGTTCTTTAAACTGAGTTCAATTTTTATGACTAATAGTCTATTGTAGTTATTTTTTGGAGATAATCTTATGGGAAAAGTTGTCGGTATTGATCTAGGTACGACCAACTCTTGTGTGGCCGTGATGGAAGGTGGTAAACCCGTTGTTATTGCTAATGCTGAAGGTTTTAGAACTACCCCTTCTGTGGTTGCTTATGCCAAAAATGGCGATCGCCTTGTCGGTCAAATCGCCAAACGTCAAGGGGTAATGAACCCTTCCAACACCTTCTATTCCGTCAAACGTTTCATTGGTCGTAAACATGACGAAATTTCTAACGAAGCGACGGAAGTTGCCTACGACGTACTTAAAGACGGTACGGGAAATGTTAAATTAAATTGTCCTTCTCAAGAAAAACAATTTGCTCCCGAAGAAATTTCGGCTCAAATCTTACGCAAATTAGTTGAAGACGCTAGTAAATATTTAGGTGAAACTGTTACCGAAGCTGTAATTACTGTTCCTGCTTATTTTAATGATTCCCAACGTCAAGCCACCAAAGACGCAGGTAAAATTGCCGGTATTGAAGTTAAACGTATCATTAACGAACCTACCGCTGCATCTTTAGCCTATGGTTTAGATAAAAAAACTAATGAAACTATCCTCGTTTTTGACTTGGGTGGTGGTACTTTTGACGTTTCGATCCTAGAAGTAGGTGACGGTGTATTTGAAGTTTTATCCACTTCCGGTGACACCCATTTAGGTGGTGATGACTTCGATAAAAAAATTGTAGATTTCCTAGCCGATACCTTTAGAAAAGCCGAAGGAATTGACCTTCGCAAAGACAAACAAGCTTTACAACGTCTCACCGAAGCGGCGGAAAAAGCGAAAATTGAGCTTTCTAGCGTTACTCAAACGGAAATTAACCTTCCGTTTATCACCGCAACTCCTGAAGGTCCTAAACACCTTGATACCACTTTAACCAGAGCTAAATTTGAAGAATTATGCTCTGATTTGATTGATCGTTGTCGCATTCCGGTGGAAAATGCCCTTCGTGATGCCAAACAAAGCAAAAGTGACATCGACGAAGTTGTGATGGTGGGTGGTTCTACCCGTATTCCCGCAGTTTTAGATGTGGTTAAACGTGTCTTGGATAAAGAACCAAACCAATCCGTTAACCCTGATGAAGTTGTGGCCATCGGTGCAGCCATTCAAGGTGGTGTGCTTGCTGGTGAAGTTAAAGACATCCTCCTCTTAGACGTTTCTCCCCTCTCTTTAGGTGTGGAAACCCTTGGCGGTGTAATGACCAAAATTATCCCCCGTAACACCACCATTCCCACCAAAAAATCAGAAACCTTCTCGACCGCAGTGGATGGTCAAACCAATGTAGAAATTCACGTCTTACAAGGTGAGCGGGAATTTAGTAAAGATAACAAGAGTTTGGGAACTTTCCGTTTAGATGGAATTCCTCCTGCTCCCCGTGGTGTACCTCAAATTGAAGTTGTATTCGATATTGATGCTAACGGTATCCTCAATGTCATGGCTAAGGATAAAGGCACGGGTAAAGAACAATCAATCAGTATTACCGGAGCTTCCACTTTACCAGACCTAGAAGTTGATCGCATGGTTCAAGAAGCGGAACGCAATGCAGCTGCTGATAAGGAACGTCGCGAGGTCATCGATCGCAAGAACCAAGCTGATTCCTTAGTATATCAAGCTGAAAAACAGTTAACTGAATTAGGCGACAAAGTACCTGCGGCGGATAAAACCAAAGCTGAAGGCTTAATTAAGGACCTCAAAGAGGCTGTGGCCTCCGAAAATGACGAGAAAATTAAAACTCTCACCCCCGAATTGCAGCAAACCCTCTACAGCATTGGTACAAACATCTACCAACAAGCGGGAGCCGGATCAAGTCCTGAAGATGCTCCTCCTGGAGGAGGTTCAGGTCCTACTGGAGGCAGTTCCAGCGGTGGTGGTGATGACGTAATCGACGCTGAGTTCTCAGAAACTAAATAATCCGTTTAAAAATCCGATTTTTTGAAAAAATCGGATTTTTATTTTGGTTTAAAATTTAGTAATTCTTGTTTAAATTTTTGGTATTCTTTGTTTAATTCTTGCGCTAAATTTTCGGTTTCTCTGGTCATTAAATTATTGCGTCCCATGGTTTCTAATTCTTTACAAATTTGCGCTAATTTTATGGCTCCTAAGTTAGCACTACTAGATTTTAAAGTATGGGCTAATTGTTTTAAAACTTCGGGTTTTTTATTGGCGATCGCCTCATCAAGTTCGCCTAATCTTATTTCTGAATCTTTAAAATATTGTTCTCTTAAATCGGTTAAAATTGTTTCAGCTTCTTCCTCAGCAAGTTCCATAATTATCTGTAAAACTTTGTAATCTAATATGATTGCTTCTGTGTTTTCTGAGATAAGTTCTGGTTTTTCAACTAATAATTTAGGTTCAAATTTAGGCTGTTCAAATTTATAATTTATGGCTTGTTCTAAAGCTAAAATTAATTCAGGTTTTCTAATGGGTTTAGTAAGATAATCATTCATGCCCACTTGTAAGCATTTTTCTTTATCTTCGGGTAAAGAATAAGCAGTTAAAGCGATAATATAAGGCATTTTTTCTTGGGGAAAATATTTTTTTATTTCTCGAGTTGCTGTTAAACCGTCCATTTCTGGCATTTCTAAATCCATTAAAATGACATCATAATTAATCTTTTCTAAAGCTTGAATTACCTGTTTACCATTATTAGCAATATCAATGGTATAACCTAGTTTTTTTAACATTAATACCATAATTTGTTGATTGATTATATTATCTTCAGCTAAAAGAATTTCTAAATTGCTTACTGGTGTTGTTTTCAAATCTAAATTTGTTAGTTCATTAACGGGAGCATTGACGAGAAAAATATCTTGTAAAACTTGGTATAATTGATTTTTTTTAATGGGTTGATATAAAAATTTAAACTGTTTCAAAATTCGGGGATTAGTATTAATTTTAACCAGTAATAAAAAGGCTTGATCTTCCTTGAGATAACCAGACCAAGTTGATAAATTTCCTTGTTTCATAATAATTAAATCAAAGTGGTGATTATGTTTAATTAAATTAACTCCTTCTTCTTGACAAGTAACGGCCGTAGGTTGCATTCCATAAGCTTCAATTAACTGAGTTAATAACTGACGATTAAAAGGATGTTCATCAATAATTAAAATTCTTTTTCCCCATAAATTTGGTTCTAAATAACATTTATTCTTAAACTGATTTAGGTCACTTTGTACCTGAATAGTAAAGTAAAAAATAGAACCAAATTCCTGATAATTTTCCTGAAGTTGCCAATTTTGAGGTGGATTTCCGCCATAATTTCCCCTACTTTCTACCCAAATATTACCTCCCATTATTTCAGTTAAACTTTTGCAAATAGCTAGTCCTAAACCGGTGCCTCCATATTTACGAGTAATGGAAGTATCAGCTTGACTAAAAGACTTAAACAAACGTTGTAAATTATTAGGAGAAATTCCAATTCCGCTATCTTTAATCGTAAAAATTAACTCATATATATTATTAGTTTTATCAACCAATAAAGCATTGACATAAACAGAAATTTCGCCTTGTTCCGTAAATTTAACTGCATTAGAAATTAAATTTATTAAAATTTGGCGCAGTCGAGTAACATCACCGATAATAAAATTAGGAACATCTTTTTCGATTAAATAAACTAATTCTAGGCCCTTATTTACCGCTTGAATTGATAATAAATTAACGGATTCTTCCACACATAATTGTAAATCAAAAGATTGTTTTTCTAACTCTAATTTTCCCGCTTCAATTTTAGAATAATCTAAAATATCATTAATTATATTTAATAAAGCTTCGCCACTTATTTTAATAGTTTCCACAAAATTTTTCTGTTCATAATTTAAAGGAGTATCTAATAAAAAGTCAGTCATGGCAATTACAGCATTCATGGGAGTCCTAATTTCATGACTCATGGTTGCCAAAAATTCACCTTTAAATTTATTAGCTTCTTCCGCTATTTTTTTCGCTTTTGATAATTCTTGATTATTGTTTTTTAATTTTTTTTCTGCTTGTTTTCTCTCTGTTATATCTCGATACATCCATAAATGACCATAATATTTATCTTCTAAAAATATCGGAATATAATCTCTTTCTAAAATTGTGCCATCTATTAATAAAACTTCTTCGTTAGAGACTATTTTTTTAGCTTCAATAATTTCTTGATATCGTCTCACAAATTCTTCAGGATTAACAAAATCTTCTTGATATTCTTCCGCAAAATCGCCAAAATCTGCTCCAATCATCATGGGAGCAAGAAGAGGAATATTAAATAAATGACAAAAGCTTTGATTTATTAAAACAACTATATTATTTTCATCCTCAATAATAATACCAGCTTCAATAGTTTCAATCAAGGCCGTTAATCTTACTGTCGTGGTATTAATTAAGATTTCTGTGCGTTTTTTCGTGGTAATATCTCGATAAAGCCAAAGATTACCACAATATTTTTCTTCCACAAATATTGGTATATAATCTCTTTCTAAAATTTGCTTATTTTGTAAGAAGATTTCTTCCTTAATGATCATTTTTTTCTCTGCAATAATTTCTTCAATTCTCTCGATAAAATTTTCCGAATCAACTACTAAATTTTTCATAATTGGAGTGGTTTGAGCTTGACAATTACGATTAATTAATGATTCAGGTGGAATCTCTAAATTAAATATTTGACAAAATTCCTGATTTGCTAAAATTATTAAGCCATTTTCATCTTCTAATAAGATTCCTGATTGTAAATTTTTAATTAATGAGATTAAACGAGAATTAATGGTTTCTAATTGCTCTTGTTTATTCGCTTGATTATAAATTAATATACCGATTAAAGATTGATCTTCTTGCTTGGTAAAATGAGCTTCAAAAGTTAATAACTCACCATTTTTATGAAAAATATTCAGGGTTTTTATATAAGAATTATCTTTAATATTTTTATATTTTACTGTGATAAATTTTTGAAAATATTGATTGATTGATTCGGATTCGCTATAACCTAAAATTTTTGTCCACGATTGATTGATAAATTTTAGACGACCTTGCCAATTAATTTTGAGCATAATTTGATCAATATTGTCAACTATCTGTTGATAGCTATCTGGTGATGAAAATGATTTTTTTTTATTTGGTGTTAATTTAGACATAAAAATAAAATTTGACAGAATTTTTCTCAAAAAAAATAGCAAGAAAAGCTATAATTTTTCTTGTAAAACATAACCGACACCGCGAACAGTTTGAATTAAACGTTTTTCATTTTGAGCCTCTAATTTTAAGCGTAAATAACGAATATAAACCTCAATAATATTAGAATCCCCATTAAAATCATCACCCCAAACCTGGGTTAAAATCTGTTCACGACTTAGCACTTGTCTAGCATTGCAAATCAAATATTCCAGTAAATCAAATTCTTTGATAGTTAATTCAAGCAATCTTTGACCTCGATAAACTTGTCTAGTCTGACGATTAAGTTTCAGATCTGATAATTCCACTAAACCTAATTCTGGACTGGAAATCAAAGGAAGATGAGCGCGGATTCTGGCCAATAATTCATCCACCGTAAAATCTTTCACTAAATAATCATCAGCACCGACATCTAAAGCCTCAGCCCGATCGCCAATGCTATCATGGGGGGTAAGTAAAATAAGGGGAGTGCGATCGCCAGATTGCCGTAATTTACGACAGACATCTAAACCAGAAAGATCAGATAAATTACGTTCGACAATAATCAAATCATAAAGACAATTATGATTAAAATTAAAGACATTTAAGCCACGATGGGAAATAGTGACAGAGTAATTAGCATATTCGAGTTCTAACTTAATAAAATTAGCAAAACTGACTTCATTTTCGATTAGCAAAATACTGATAGTCATAAGATGAAGCAAAAGTGGTATTAAAAAGATAAATTCTACCATACCTGCTTCTATTTTAGCTTTACTTGTGCTGTAATCACCGAAAATTTGTGATCTCAATTATAACTTAAGCTAAATTAGTTGATAATAATTTAAGATATTTGACCGATCCCAAAAATGGCCAAAGATAATATAATAAAAAAGTGATCATGAAAAGGTGTAATAAATAACAAAAAAAAATAAATAATCTGGCTGGTCAAGAAAGGTAAAGTAAGGTTATCATAGAGAGGTTAAAACAAGAAATGAAAATTAGCTCTTAAAAAAAGATCGCCAATAAATAGAGATAAAGAAGAGGGAAACAAATATAATGAATATGTTAACAAATATGAGAAAAAGCGAGTTAGCGACCAGACTAAAATCCTTAGAAAATAAACAATTTACCGGGATAATAAGAGTTCAATCAAAATCTGGTCAAAATTGGCGTATATTTTTATGTTTAAGTCGAATAGTTTGGGTAGATGGTGGAATAACTCCGAACCGAGATTGGCGGAGATTATGGTTAAAATATTTTGCGAATATTGACACTAATAAAATTAGTTTACCCGAAAAAGAAGAACTGGAATGTTGGGATTATAATTTGTTGACATTACTGCTGAAAAAAAATTTAATCAAGAAAGAACAAGTAGTGGAATTAATTGAATATAAAATTGACGAAATTTTATTTGATATTCTTCAAAAAGAAGTCTTAGAAGGGGTAAAATTTGCGATCAAAGAAGCTGAATCAGCCGATTTTCTCTTAAAAATCGGTTTAAATATATCCCTTAAATTAGTAACAATTGATTCAGCCTTAAATAAACTAGAAGATTCTTGGCAAAAATGGTTTAAGCTCAATTTAACGCCATATTTTCCCAATTATGCACCGTTATTAACCGAACCAGAAAAACTACAAGAAAATGTTTCTCCGGTAATATATAAAAACTTTCAAAGGATTCTTAATGGAAAATTCTCCTTAAGAGAATTAGCCTTAAAAATGAATCAAGATTTAGTTAAAATCACAGTATCCTTAGCAAATTATATGCAAAAAGGATGGGTACAATTAGTAGAAATTCCCGATTTAGCTGATGATTTAACACCGTTAAAATCCGTAAATTTATCTTCAGTTATGGAAGGGCAAAAAAGCTTAACCAAAAAACCATTAATTGCTTGTATTGACGATAGTCCACAGGTAAGGGAAATAATGGAAAAAATTATTACGAGAATCGGTTATAATTTTATTGGTATTCAAGACCCATTGCAAGCAGTACCAACATTAATAGAAAAGACCCCAGATCTAATCTTTTTAGACTTAGTAATGCCCATTGTTAATGGTTACGAATTATGTGCGCAAATTAAACGAGTCTCGAAACTAGAAAATATACCGGTAATAATCTTAACTGGTAACGATGGAGTCGTAGATCGAGTACGTTCAAAAATGGTAGGCTCCATGGGATTTATGGCTAAACCAATTGTCGAAAAAGAGGTAATTAACAAGATTGAAAAAACATTATCTCAGCAGAAAAATAAGGAGGATCATGAAAATTTAAACGATAAATCTGAGCCTTCAAAAATACAATTATCCCCTTTATAAATCAGGGCGTTTTCATTCTCGGATGTAAAAACGGTGGGGAATTAGGGTATTGGGGGAGTGGGGGATTGGGGGATTAGGGGATTGGGGGGAACGATATTCTTAACTCCCTAAGTCCCTAAGTCCCTAACTCCCTAAGTCCCTAACTCCCTAAGTCCCTAAGTCCCTAACTCCCTAAGTCCCTAACTCCCCAACTCCTTGTTTAGTGTTCCTTGTTCAAAATAAAAAATTTAGAATGAAAACCCCCTGCTTATAAATACAATTAATAAATAATAATAATTAATTATTATTATTTGTACCAACTACCATGTAATCCATAGGGAATATGATGTTTAAGGTGTAAAGTGGCCACAGTTTCCAGATTTTGACTATCCAAAATGACCACATTCGAGCGATGATAATTAGCATCATAAACCATGGTCAAAACCCAACCTTCATCTTCAACAAGTGAATTGGGTTTAGGGACAAAAATTGGCTCACTGACAAAACCACGATTGGCGAAAGACTGTAATTTGCTAGTATTAGTCTGTAAATCTAACTTAAGGATAGCCTGTAAAGGGGCATTACCGCTTGAATTATGAGCCGCTGCGAGGTATAAATAACGGTAATCTCGGCCGACTTTGTCAGGATGGACTACGGGAAACTCACAACAACGAGACTCAATTATTTGACTAGACACTGTTTCCTGACTTAAGTCTAAACTAAAACGCCACAATTGCCCAGGGGGTAACTCATCAAAATTAGTCTCAAGAAAAGAGGTATTTTCCTTAACTTCGGGCAAATTTTCATAACAAACGGAATCCACATACACTTGCCCGTTACGTTCAAAAGCGTTAGCATGATGAAAGATAAAACCGGATTGCGTTTCCAGTATTTTAACCTCAGTATCATCGGGATTTCGCGGAATTAGAATCACACGGGTTAACTGGTCAGGTTGATATTTAATACATTGACCTGCGCCTTTAAAACCAAATAAAAAGGGAAAAGGGTTGTAACTAACCGGATTTTGGAAGAAAATACAGTAATTCGGAGTAATGGCGAAATCGTGGATAAAAGCAAAACCAGGTACAGAATGTTCCCTTTTTCTTAACAACTTACCTTCAGGGCTAATTTCGTAGGTGACAATGGTTGTAGAAAGCCCCGGTTTGATGGCAAAATTGACTAAACAGGGATTGCCATGGTCAAAAATACAACTAGAATCAATCCAAGGATGGGCTGAAAAACCATCCCCAGGTTGCAAAATTCCGTCAAGGTAGTCAAGTCCCATTGTCTCTAAAGTATCAGGATTTAAACGGTGAGGCTCGGCCGCTTCCCAAAGTGCCAACAATTTCCCCCCCCAATAAATAACATTAGTATTGGCAATATTTTTAAATTTCAAATCAAAAATATTCGCTAAAAAACCACCCGGTTTAGATGTTCCAAATACCCCACGATAGAGAATTTTACCTGCTTTTTGTTCCTGTAAATAGCCTTCAGTTTTAACAAATTTATTCTGAAAATGGGCCTTCCCCTGCTCAAATTTAATCGCACAAATTAAACCATCACCGTCAAAAGGATGGGCAATAATTTGACCATTAATATCTAATAAACCGGGACCATTTCTAAATAAAGTACCGTTTAATTCAGCAGGAATTGTCCCCTCAATTTCATCAATCCAGTAGTCAAATTCATTAGTTTGGGATTGATAACCTTTTTGCCAGTCTTTTTGTGTGTAAGATTTAATGCTCATTTTTCTTATTTCTAGTTGTGCTTTAGCGCTCTAAAATTATTGTGTGTAAGCAATTAAATAAACTATATTTTTTAATATATAGATAATTAAAAATAATTGCCAACCCTAGCTTTAACTTATTAACAATAAATAAAGCAATTTTAAATTGTCAATTATTCCGGTAAAATTTCAGGTAAAAAAGGTTGCTCCACCATTGAACCTGGAGTCCGATGTTCAAAAATTTCAATGGGTGGTAATTTGTTAAGCTTTTGTTCAATGTCCGCTTTCGGATCACCTTTTGGCAGCCATTTAATCAACGGCAAAGGCAGCAACGTTGATAAATTAGTAATGACAACCAATAACCAGAGATTATCAAAGTTAGTATCCGTAACTCCGAGATATTGGGTTAAAAGTGCGCCGATTTCATGGGAAATTAAGCCCGAAAGGTTAAAAATCGACATTAATAATGCAAACAGTGTCGCTTCAATTCCGGGAGGGCATAATCTAGCCGAAAGCACCAAGACGGGCATAAAAGCAATTTGACCCATCACCGTTAAAATCAAACTATCCCCTAAACTAAACCATTGATCATCTATTCCCAGTAGTCGATTGGTATGGGTCACCAAAATGAGCGCTGTCATGCCTAAAATCGCCGATATAACGGTACTCCAGCCTAAAATTACCCGAAAAGGTACATTCTTGAGAAAACGCTGATAGACCCAAATTCCAGCGAGGGAAGCTAGACTTGTCACCAAACGTAACCGGCCTAAAAATTCTGGTTGAAAACCCAATTCATTGGTACTAAAAAAGAAGAAGGCCGAGTCAGCAGTGGGTGTCGCTTGCCAGAGAAACACGAACAAAGTTGGCAACCAGATTGACTTTTGTTTAATTGCACCCCAAAGTTGCTGAGTTTGTTTAACTATACTTGCAGTGGCAGATTGGTCTAATTGTTCTTGCTTGAGCTTTTCTTCTGTGATGAAGAAAGCGATCGCAGTTACCAACAAAGGAAAGGTTGCCGTAATCGCAAAAATAGTTTCTTTACTAAAATGCTGCAATAATAAACCGCTCAAATAGGCAGTAGTTAAACCTCCTAAGGCGGAAACTCCCCAAGTTAAGGATTGTAAAGAGCCAACTTGGCCTAAACTTTCCTTGCGAGCCCTTTCAACCACCATGGAATCGGCGATAACATCACTAATGGCCACGGAAAGGGAAGTGAATAATATGGCGATGGTGGCGGCCCAAGCATTATTGACCACAGTAGCCAACGCCAGCCAAGCCGCAGCACCGAGAAAACCCGAGAGAATGAGATAAGGTCGCCTTCTGTAGCCAAAAATCGGCAAACCATCGGAAATAAAGCCAAAAACGGGCTTAATTACCCAAGGAAGTGCGGAAATCCCCGTTAAAGCTGCGACTTGGGCTGGACTTAACCCCAAATCATCCTTGAGGAAAAAACTCACCGCTAAACGGGCTAATCCTAGTATTCCTTGAACGAAATAAACGGTCAAAATCCCCACCAATTCTGAGTTTAGCTCGTTACCAAAGAGGATTTTTTCTTGGAAAATCTGTTTCAATGATGGCATTTTTAAATTAATAAACATGAATATTCATTAAGTTTTGTTAACAGTTATAACATATTTGTAACAATTCTGCGGTGGCGCTGCTGATTGCAATTTAGAGCATTTTGCAAACTTAAATTTAATTTTAACAGTTTCAGTAATCTATCATCACTTTTAAGAAAACCCTAAATCAGTTAACAGTTAACGGCCGTTAACCCCTAGACAGCCGTCGGTAGCTTGAAATAAGGAATATTTTTATTACTTCTGGAATCGTGTAGGGGCAACCACAAGGGATTGCCCTGCCCCTATTGGTGGCCCCTGCTCCTACACGAGGGGGAAGTTCTCGATAGGGTTGAACAAGGAATAATTTTTTGATTTTCTGGGTAGGTACTGTAGGAGCTAAGGGTAGGGATAAACCCTACCCCTACAAAAGCAGGGTGTTTTCATTCTCGGAGGTGAAAACGGTGGGGTATTAGGGTATTGGGGGATTGGGGGGATTTTTTACTCTCGGATTTTCAATCCTAATTAAAAGTCATAAAATTATCAATTTGTGGCTATAAATTATCAAAAAAGATTGCTTATTCACTGTTTGTGGTTCCTTGTTCAAAATAAAAAATTTAGAATGAAAACACCCTGCTACAAAAGGGGAGAGGCATCAGATCCAATTTCTTTGGTAATTTATCGTACCTGCTGAGAATACCCCTCCTTCGGACAGCTAAACTCGGTAGAGTTTAGGTAGGACAAGGAGGGGATGAGAAGCAGACGATATATACAAGCAAGTCATAGCTACAACCTACTTGACATTTAGACAAAGAACTATTAAAATCAAAAAAAAGAACACCTAATCCAACGAGGATAAGATGCTTAATATTTCGTATAAGTACAAACTTAAACCAACCAGAGCGCAAATGCAAGAGTTTGATGAGACTTTAGAGGTCTGCCGTCAAATTTGGAATTTTGCGCTCAAGGAAAGAAAAGACTGGTCTAATTCTCGTAAATCTTTGGTAGATAGGTGTTCTTTATTTGCAGAATATATCATTCCTGCTGACGCACCTTACCCTAACTACAATATTCAGGCAAAAAACTTAACTCAAGCTCGTAAAACTAACCCCAATTTAGGCAAAATTCACTCCCAAGTTGGACAGCAAGTTTTGAAAAAACTTGAGGAATCTTTTGCCCAAATGAAATCGTTAGGTAAGGGCTATCCGCGTTTTAAAAGAACGGGTCAGCTCAAAAGTTTTGTCTTCCCTCAGTTAGGAAAAAATCCTTTAGCTGATGGGAAAATAAAATTACCTCATTTTGGTTGGGTTAACTTACGACAATCAAGAGAATACCCAGAAGGTTTTACAGCTAAACAAGCCCGTATTTTAAAGAAACCTTCTGGTTATTTTGTCTTAATTACTTTTCAGTTAGATGTTAGCGTACCCGAGCCTTTTCCTCACGGAAAAGGGCTAGGGGTTGATATTAACCTGTCAAACTATCTAGTCACCTCTGACAAGAAAATAGTTGCTAGACCTAAGTTTTTTGACACCTTAAAACGCAAGCTGAAATTGCTGCAAAGAAGGCTAAAAAATAAGATTAAGTTTAGCAATAATTGGTGGAAGTTACAGAAAAAAATAGCTAAAGTTCACGAACAAATAGCGAATGCTAGGCGTGATTTTCACTTTAAACTAGCTCATTGGTTGTGTGACCAAGGGCAAATGATGTTCTGTGA
>JAABRE010000003.1 GCA_011391125.1 Synechococcales cyanobacterium S06 | reverse complement strand
CACCGTTTTATGATGTTTACCAGACCAGAAATAGTCAATTAATTCCGCCTTTAAATGATTACTGTATGGTTTGTCAATAACCATGTCATCAACGCTTAAGGTTCCACCGTTTAAGACAAGCAATTCTTTAACTATTTCCCCTAAATCTTGTGGTTCATATTTTTGTGTAATTAAAAATCTATTTATTGAATCATGGGATAAATTCTCCCTCTTGTGAGATAATCTTACACAACTGATATATTTAGGTTCTGAAAGTAAAAAGAGAACATAAATAGCCAAATTACATTGAGAATTGGTGGGTTTTACTTTAAGTTTCATTGCCAAATATTCAGTCTGAAAATTTCTCAACCATTTTCTACTGAGAAAATGGCTTTTGTCAATATTTCTGGTCAAAATTCAAGTTAGAGGGCAAAAAAATGTATTTCAAGATACAAAAAATTGGCTATACACTTTTCTAGTTATTTGTCAATGCGTAAGTCCTATTAGAGTAAAAAATCGCGATCGCTTTCAACAATTATTAAAAGAAAAGGGAATCGACACGATTATTCATTATCCCATTCCCGTACATTTACAGGAATCCTATCGCGAATGTCGTGATCAAAGTTCCTATTTACCAATTACGGAAAAATTAGCTGAAGAAATCGTGAGTTTACCTTTATATCCTGAACTAACAGAACCAGAAATAGACTATATTATTAAAACAGTTACTGAGATTTATTAATAATTAATTATATAAAAGTAAGAGTGCGCTAAAGCGCAACAACGAACCTTCTTGATTTTTCCTAATTAATTTTGCTGAGGTAGTTAAGAAATCCGATTTTTAACCAAAAATAAAGTCTCACAACCCAAAAAACTGGTAAAAATTGGATTTCTGCTGACGGATATTACTGTTATATAGCACTTCCCAAATTTATGGGGACTCTTTTCTCCCTCTCCCTTTGGGATGAGGGGGGTAGGGGGGTGAGGGGTAGCTCTCATTTAATCTGAACATGTTACAGTATTAAATGAAATTGGTATAAAAAAGATGAAAAACATTCTTAAAGACTTCACTCCTCCCTTTCTTTGGCGTTTAGCAAAAAAAATAGTTACCATTGGTGAAAAACCAGAATGGGAATATATTCCCGAAGGTTGGCAAGCACAAAAAAAAGATCCTAATATTAAAGGATGGAATATGGAGTCGGTAAAGGAAGCCTATCAAAAAATGTGGCCCAGGTTTTTAAAAAACATAGAATCCACTTTACCTTTAGCAATTTCTCCCGAATCTAATTCTTCTCAACGGGATAATTTAATCTTTCATAATATGATCATAACTTATGGTTATGTTTTAGCGGTTTCTACTCGAAATAAATCCTCGATTTCCATGTTAGATTGGGGAGGAGGAATCGGTCATTATTATTTACTCAGTAAAAAATTATGCCCTGATTTAGAAATAAATTATCACTGCAAAGATTTACCAATTTTAGCTGAATATGGGCAAACTTTATTCCCAGAAGCTCATTTTTATAGTGATGAAACTTGTTTAAATCAAAAGTATGATTTCATTTTGGCTAGTAGTTCTCTACATTATTGCGAAGATTGGCAATCAATTTTAACAGGATTGGCTCAAGCAACGGAAGGCTATTTATTCATTACTAGACTACCGATAGTGGTTCAAGCCTCTTCTTATGTTATGATTCAGCGTGTTTATAAAAATGGTTATGATACTGAATATTTAGGTTGGTGTCTGAATAAAGAAGAATTTATTAACTCTGCTGCTAATTCTGGTTTAAAATTAATTCAGGAATTTTATAACGGGGAAAACCCAGTTATTCTCAATGCTCCAGAATCTTGTCAATATATGGGGTTTTTATTTAAAAAGATCGTTTAATCTAAACTTTGGTTTTTTGTTGCAAGAAAAATCTAATGAGCCAAAAAATTGTCCAAATTGTTCCGCGACTTCCACCTGAGACTGATGGGGTGGGTGACTATTCCTTAATGTTAGCGCAGCAATTACGCCAAGATTATCAGATCGAGACTCATTTTCTGGTTTTTCAACCCCCGATCAAAAAGATAGCCATGATCGATGGTTTTTTAGTTACTAATATACCGAATCCTGATTCGGAATCTTTGGCTTCGATTTTGCCAAGAGACATTAATAATATTATCTTGCAATATAGCAATTATCCCTATTTGAAAGGAAAACTAGATGCACCTTTTTGGTTGGCTCGTGGTTTAGAATTATCCTGTCAACAACGCCAACTTAATTTGATTACCATGTTCCATGAATTACCAACACTAAAATGGAAAAAAATCAGATTACTCAATCCTTTACAATATTATTTATCTCTTCGTCTAGCTAAAATAAGTCATCAATTAATTACCAATAATAGTCAATTTCAAAAGATTATTCAACAAGGGTTAAAACGTCTTGTTTCTTGTTTGCCAAATTTTTCGACGATTGGTGAACCTGAACTTGTCACTCCTTTATCTCAAAGAAAAAAACAGATTGTGATTTTTGGTAGCACAGATCGTGGTCGAGTTTATCAAAATTCCTTACCCAAATTATTAAAATTTTGTCACCAATTTGGTCTGAAAACAATTTTGGATATTGGTCGGCCTTTAAATTTGAAAGACAATTATGACTTTGGCGAAATAAATCTGCAAGAAATGGGTTTTCAACCGGCGAAAATTGTCAGTAAATTATTACTAGATTCCCAATTTTTGGGTTTTGATTATACTCGTTTTCCAGGAAATTTGGCCAAATCTACGGTTTTTGCCGCAGCAGCAGCCCACGGATTAGTACCTCTGACCACTGAAGATAATTATTCCCAAGCAGATGGCTTAGAAAAAAACCAACATTACCTAGTTTTGTCTCCACAATTAACAGAATTTAACACCAATCAAGGGCAGACTATCGCTGATAATGCTTATAAATGGTATAGTCAGCATAACTTACAAGAAAATACTCAAGTTTTTACCTCTTATTTGAAAATGGATTATTCGCCGACAACCCATAAATAGGAAAATAATTCTGGAAAAGTGAGCTAGGAAAATGTAGTAAATATTTAAACAGAAGAATTCACCCTTTATACCATGAAAACATCTAAATTAAATCAAACAATTATATTTGGAATCACTTCCAGCTTATTAATAATATCTGGAGTGGGATATTTTCCCCTCGGAAATGCACAAATATTCGCGCAAACTAACAACCAAAATAGCAGAACTATCCTTTATGTTAACCCCCAACAAGGGCTGGATTACGAAGATTCTGGCAATACATTAGAAAGACCATTTCGTTCCATTAGTTATGCGATCAAATATGCTCAAAATGGGACAACAATTCAGTTAGCACCCGGTCAATATATCGACGAAACTTTCCCCATTCAACTGAAAAATGGTGTCACTTTAAAAGGTAATCCAGCTAATAAAGGTAGTGATATTTTAATTAGTGGAGGAGGTGATACAATTACTAAATCCTATGCACTACAAAATGTCTCAATTGTAGCAGAAAACAATAGCCAAATTACGGGATTAACTATTACTAATCCTAACAATAGAGGAACAGGAATTTGGATCGAAAATGGTAATCCGATTATTAGTAATAATAGTTTTGTCAAAAATAATCGGGAAGGAATTTTTGTCTCGGGTAACTCTTCACCCATTATTGAAAATAACCAATTTGTTAACAATTTTGGTAATGGAATGGCCTTAGGAAAAGAAGCTAAAGGACAAATAGTAAAAAATAGTTTTGATGATACTGGTTTTGCTGTAGCAATGGGAGGAAATGCCGCTCCTTTTCTGATTAGTAATTACATCAAAAATAATCGCACGGGCGTAGTTTTAACTGAAAGTTCTAAGCCAATTTTACAAGATAATGTTATCGAAAATAACTACGAATATGGACTAATTGCCATTAGTAAATCTCAACCAGATATTAAAGAAGGCAATCAATTTAAAGCTAATGGCGAAGATCTATATTTAGCTTACAGTAATCCACAAAATTTACCCAAAAATACCGTTAGTGGCAGTGTTAATTTTCAATGTATTCAACAGCAAAAAGGTTATGCTACCATTGTTAAACGCGATGATCCAACTATTTTACCAAAAACAATGATTCTCTGGACAAGACAAATAGGAGAAGATTGGACTCCAGAAAAACGCTGTCAAGAAGTGACAGCTAATTTGAATAAAATTGTGGCAAATAATGGCGGTAAAATTGATAATTTGGCTTTTACTGTTAATACCGTAGAAAATATCACCATAGTCTGTTTAGCTAATACTTCATCTTTGGGTTGTAACGAGGGAAATCGTTTATTTACCCTCAGTCAAACTAATGCTAAAAAACCCCAAGAAACAATTGCTCAATTAAGTGCTAGTATTGGTTCAGCATCCGGACAAGGTTCACCGGTGTTAGAATCTAATGGTAGGCCATTTGCTTTGTTATCTCCTTTGAATGACAAATTACAACCTGAATCTAATCTTTGGTTTGCTAAATAATTAACTGAGAAATCCGATTTTGCTAAAAAATCAGGTTTCTCTCCAATAACTGACAAGAAATATCATGAAATTTAGTGACCTCGTTAACAAATTAGACCAAAAATATAAGCACAGTTTAATTAATTATCCGAACTATAATCCCGAAATAATTGGTATTACTCCCATCGAAAATACCCAAGCTAATACTATTAGTTATATCGAAGGTGTTAAGTTTGCTAAATATCTTCGGGAAACTCAAGCTAATGCTTTGATTTTACCCGAAGATGAAACTTTACAAAAACAGGCCCTTGACAAAGGTATTGCTTGGATTTGTGCTCCTGAGCCCCGTTTATTATTTGCTGAGGTAATTAAGGTTTTTTATACTCCTTTTAAACCCAAACCTCTCATCCATCCTAAAGCTGTCATTAATCCAGGAGCAAAAATCGGCCAAAATGTTTATATTGGTCCTAATGTGGTGATAGAAACTGGAGTAAAAATTGGTCCTAATTCTTGTATTTTTGCCAATGTTGTTATCTATCCCCAAGTTGAAATTGGCGCAAATACCACTCTTCATGCCAATTGTACCATCCATGAACGTACCATCATTGGTGATAATTGCGTCATTCATAGCGGTGCGGTAATTGGCTCTGAAGGCTTTGGTTTTGTCCCAACTTCCCAAGGTTGGTTGAAAATGGAACAATCCGGCCGCACTATTTTAGAAGACGGTGTCGAAGTAGGCTGCAATAGTACCATCGATCGCCCGGCTCTTGGTGAAACAAGAATCAAACGTCACACCAAACTGGATAATTTGGTCCATATTGGGCATAACTGTCAGATTGGAGAAAATTGCGCTTTTGCCGCTCAAACAGGGCTCGCTGGCGGTGTTAAAGTGGGTAATGGGGTATTATTGGGAGGGCAAGTGGGAGTAGCCAATAATGCTGAAATAGGCGATGGTGCGATCGCCACGGCTCAAACAGGTATAAATAACAAAGTAGGAGCTGGGGAAATAGTGTCGAGTAGTCCTTCAGTACCACATAAACTATACTTAAAAGCCTCTATTATTTATAAAAAATTGCCTGAAATGTACGAAACTCTGAAACAAATTCAAAAACAATTAAAAGAAAAATAGTTAGTTATAATTAGAAATTGAATTTGTTTCCTGATCAAGAAAAGATAGGGGATAACTCATGTTTTCAGCAAAACCTAAAATACCTTGATCTCGGTGTTCATAGAGCAAATTACTGTTAGTATCAAACAAAAAAGTTGCCCCTCTTTGGGTTAAATAATCCGAATTGGGGACATAGGTTGACCAATTGCCCAGAACTTCCGTCATATTGCGTAAACGTAGGGTTGCTAATTCAAAAGGACGCTGAAACCCGCTCCCTCCCGCCATTTTGAAGAATGAACCTTTGAGAGGAGGCAAGGGTTTTGCCTGGATAGTTTCTTCATCACCGATTAATTGGGGGGATTGGCGATCGCCTCTATATCCCCTGAATACCTCAGCAAGTGTCCCCGGACTGCCAATTCCAGCACACATGATCATTAGATTCAAAAAAGCATTTTGACCCGAAGAAAGGAGGGGAAACTTAGTAGTTAAACCCTCATATAAACCTAACTTGCGGTGTAATTCAGCAGTTGGATCAACAAAGAGAAATTCAGGGGGAAAATTGGTATATTGACAAAATTTTACACCCGAATTATAGTCCCCAATACCTATAGCGCGAAGGGTAATATTTTGAGCTTTAATTTTAGCAGATTCCCGATGTAACCACCACGCGTATTCTAAACTATCAAAATCTCCTAATTGGGACAAAATAACTACTAATAAACGCTCAGTTTTTTCCCAGTCAGAAAAAATAGGAATAATTTGCTGGTCACTGATTCTTAAACAGGAACTTGTTTGCAAAATAGACAAAACATTCATAATTTATTCAGGTTATTATTTATCAGAATATTTTACTAAAAAATAATTATTGTGGGCAAAATTTCACCCACTCAATACTTAAATTAACTCTTTTAAACGACGAAAGCGATGGGAATAACTCCGGAGAACTTCTAACGCAAAGATGGGAGTTTCTTGCACTACAAAAAGGAAATGTTCCTGATCTAAAAATGCCAATAAACAATCAGTTTTAGCAACAGCTGTCGAAGCTCTTTTATGCTGTTCATTGACTAATGCTCCTTCACCAAAAACATCACCGGTTTTGATGGTTTCAATTACTTTATTATTAACTAACATTTCCACTTCACCACTAATTACACCATACATAACGTAGCCTTCTTCTCCTTGAGAAAAGATGATTTCACCGGCTTTATAATTGGTTGGCGAGGGTGATTGCTGATAAATTTCAAGGGTTTTAACTGGTGACAACATCGTATTTAATTAAATTAGTTTACTTTTATTATCTATATCATATTGTGGTGACCTATTTTCAATTTTATTTTTTTCCAAAAATAGGAGAAAAGCCATATTTTTTTCTTGGGCAATTGTCTTGTTTCTTTTTAATAGCAAAAAACTGAATTTTTTCCCATCCTTATAATTATTTAATTACCGGTTTGACCAGAAAAGCGGTGTAAGGTATCCCCCTCGGGATTCCAAAAGTAATAAAAATATTCCTTATCACCTTTAGGTGCAGAGGTTAATGGCCATTAACCCTTACTGTTAACTGATAACTGAAATGACATCGCTTCTAATTTCTGCCAATCTGTAATAATAATTGTGCCTCCTCTTTGATAAATAACTACTTCTTTTAACTTCTTAAATAAACGCACACATTCTTCATAGGTAATCCCAATACTACGGGCAATTTGATAATAAGAAAATTTGACATTTAAACAGTTTCCCTGTTCCACCAAATGATTTCCATAACGCTCATTTTGATATTGAATTAATCGAATTAAACGAACAATTGCTCGTTCAGAAATTAAGCTATGGACAGTATTGTGTAATTGCTGCAATCTGTCATTAAATACCTCTAAAATACGCAAACTAACTTCAGGATTTTGACTAATTATTGTTAATAAACCTTCTCTTTTTATGGTTAATATTTCTGAGTCTAATTGACAACTTACTGTAGCTGGAGCTATGCAATTGCCGAAAAGAGCAGGAGCAGCGAAAAGTTCTCCTGGAGGAATCAGACGAACAACGGTTTCTTTACCATTAGTTGTCGTTTTGCTAACTTGTAAAGTACCATCAACCAAGGCATAAAGTTGAGGATCAAGGCGATCTTTTTCTAGCATGATCAGTTCATCTTTATAATATTTTTTGACGTAACTATGGGGAATAAGTTGCTCTAAATCAGCAGTTTTTAAATTCTCAAAAATAGAAATTTTTTTTAATTGGGTAATAGATGAACAACCTTTAATAATCATTATTTAGTAAATAGAGAACTTAAAATATTGTAAACAAAAATTGTCTGAATATGAGCTACATCAAAGACAGATTTAGTAAAAAAGGTCAGACTAAGAAAAGAAAGAAAAATATTTATTAAATAAATCAGGAGTTAAGCAATTATGCCTAAAACAATCATTAATCCCACTCAATGTTTTAACACTATTTTATCAGACTTAATTGAATATCCCAAGAATGGAATTCTCAGTAAAGTTATCTTAAAAGATAACAATGCTCAAAATA
This sequence comes from Synechococcales cyanobacterium S06, assembly GCA_011391125.1. Taxonomy (GTDB): domain Bacteria; phylum Cyanobacteriota; class Cyanobacteriia; order Cyanobacteriales; family JAABRE01; genus JAABRE01. The sequence continues at coordinate 94,925 of JAABRE010000003.1, read as the reverse complement.
CATTATTTTGTTTAGCGGCCGGTACAGAAATTGAGGAACACACCTCCACTCGCAACGCTACCATAACTGTAATTGAGGGAAAAGGTAATTTAATTTTAGCAGGAAATAATATTATTTTAACACCAGGAGTATTTGTTTTTATGCCGGCAAATGCGCCCCATGGGTTACAAGCAGAAGACAAATTGGCCTTTATTTTAACACTTTCTGAACATCATCAACCTAAAGCAAAAGTTAATCAAAAAACTATTGAGATTGTTAAATCTACCGCTCCAATTTTGAAACAACACGGTCAAGAAATTACTTCTAGAATGTATGAAATTATGTTCGAGAAATATCCGGAAGTGAAAGCACAATTTAGTATGTCAGATCAAGCAAATGGTAGTCAACATAGTCGATTAGCAACCGCAGTTTATAATTATGCAAGCCATATTGATGATCTCGAATCTTTAAAAGCAATGGTTAATAAAATTGCTCATCGTCATGTCCAAAATCACGTTTTACCAGAACAATATCCCATAGTTGGGGAATGTTTATTACTAGCAATTAAAGATGTTTTAAAAGAGGCGGCAACCGAGGAAATAATCACAGCGTGGGGTGAAGCATATCAATTATTAGCCGAGATTTTTATTAACCGAGAACAAGAAATTTATAACTCATAAAATTGGAAGTAAACTAATAATTATCAGCTAATTATTAGGGTTAATATATGCCAATTTTATTTAATAAATTATCCTAGGATGGGCAATTCCCACCTTACAAAACTAACTTTTTACTTAATTTTTATGAACTCCAAGTGATGGGTAAACTAGGGGTTATTTTTTCAGAATACTGCTCAATTTGGGAGTCAGTTTCTGAGTCTAAAACTTGCTCAACATGGTGATAAATTTCCCTCGCTTCCTGATGAGAATTACCGATACTTGTTAACCCTAATTTACCAAATTCTGATAATGCACCGATTAGATGAAAAACAGTTCCTGTTTTGGTACTATTATCAAAATGGAGGTGATGTTTAGCAATAATGTCCATTAAATCATTGGGTAACAAACCTTGATATTGGGGTTTTTGTAAATTATCCGTAGCAATATAATATTTAGGGTGTTTTTGAGGAGTATAAAACAAACCATCTTGATAATTATAATAACCATTTGTTAATAATTGTAAAGTCATAAATGGGTGAGTTGTGCCTCCTTTTCTCAAGTTAATTTCTATGGCCTGAATATCCCAAGAATTATCGGGTTTCCTAACAGCAATAAAATCTACTCCATAACGTTCCATTGCTCCTTTTTGCGCTAAAAAATGCCCTATTTTTAAGCCTAATTCCTGTATTTGTAAGCGATATTCTGCATCAGCAGGAAAAGTGCAACCAAGGTAAATTTGCCCGTCTGGACCACCTAAAATTTGGTCATGGGTTGATAAGATTTCGACCCTTCCCGTGGGAGTAATATAACCTTGAACACTGGGCGATCTTTTTTCCTCTCCTTCAATAAATTCCTCCACAATTGCACCTAATTCTGGTATTCTTTGGGCGAAATTTGACCAAGTTTCATCTTGAGATTGAAACCTTAAGTTTTCCAGACTATTTCTAATGGTTAATTCCCGATTATTCTGCTCTAATTTAGGTAAATTTAAAATCGCATTTCCTTCGCCAGAAAACCCCTCATTTAACTTAACAACTAAACGTTTTAAAGAGGGTTTTCGCTCCCATAATTTAGCCGCTTCAGTAATTAATTCTTCCACATTATTTAACTGACTACTACCATCCGGATGCTTAATATTACACTCAGAAAATATCTGACGACTACCACTTTTCGAGCCCCAATATAATAAATCAGGAGAAGAAGCTAAGAGAGGAATCCCTAATTTTACCGATAATTCCTGCTCTAAAATAGTGGAATTAAAACAGACCATATAAGACTTATTTGGCCGTAAAGCACGTTTAATTTTCTCCACTAATCTTGGTCTTTCTAAAATCTTTTGAGTTAAGGGTTTTAAAGATGCGTCATAAATGCTAATCAAAAGTAATCTTTCGCTCGCATGAGAAAACGGTATTCCTGATAGTAATTGTAGGTAATAATCGCGAATTAAAGGAGATAAAGGTAACGCTGTAATATAAATTAATCTAGTATGGGGATTGCGCAAACGCATTAAAGAAAATAACAATCTTTCTTCATAATGCAAAAAACCGGGGACTTTTCCTCCTACTTTTTGGTCAATACTAAAAGAAGGAATTACCAAAATATCATAATCATCTTGATCAATTACATCCCAACCCGAAGGACGATCTCGCAATTGATTTTGTAATTGTTTAAATTTTTCTTGATCTTGTTTATTCATGGTTAATTACTAATTATATATATTTTAAAAGTCTCATAAAAAGGTTTTTTTTGGTAAATTTATTTACATTTATTTACATTTATAAATATGTTAAGGTGGGCAATTATGTAGGTAAGATTAAATTTTTGGCTACAATCTAAGTAAATTGCCCACCCTACTTTTAAATTAATAATTATTACTTAGGAACTTCTGCTGTTAAAACTTCATTTCCTGACTCAGTAACTAACACATCATCCTCAATTCTAACCCCAATTCCCCGCCATTTTTCAGGGACTTCTGGTTGACCTTCCACTGGTTTAATATTAGGACCAATATAAATACCAGGTTCCACAGTTAAAACCTGTCCGGGTTGTAAGGTTTGCCAGATTTCTTTACCATGTTTATATAATCCGGCATCATGGACATCTAAACCTAACCAATGACCAGTTTTATGCATATAAAAAGGTTTATATTTCTCTTCTTTAATTATCTCCTCAATAGCCCCCGTTAATAATCCTAAATCCATTAATCCTTCCACAATTACTCTTACAGCCACATCATGAAATTTATGATAAGGTTCACCCGTTTTGACAGCTTCAATTGCTTTTAATTGTGCTTGTAATACTATGTCATAAATTGTCTTTTGTTCAGGAGTAAATTTTCCATTTACTGGGAATGTTCTGGTAATATCTCCATTATAATAACCCACGGAACAACCAGCATCAATTAATAATAAATCGTTGTCTTGCAGTTGTCGTCTATTTTCCACATAATGCAGTATGCAGGCATTGGGACCAGAAGCAACAATTGACGGATAAGCCGGTCCACCTCCTGCTAGTGCGAAGGTATGTTCAATTTCGGCTTGGATTTCATATTCATAGCGGCCGACTTGGGCAAATTCCCGCGCCCGATTGTGTGCCTCTGCTGAAAGTTTCATCGCTTTTCTAATAATTTCCAACTCACCTGGGCTTTTAATCATGCGCTGAGGATGGAAGATGAAATTGCTGTCATAGATAGCTTTCGGACCCGTGCCGCGTTTAGAATAGGTTTTAATTAACTCTTGCCATAAACTGATTATTCTGTCATTAAAGCCCTTATCCCTACCAAAATGGTAGTAAAGGCGATCGCACTCCGTCACATATTGGGGCAATTTTTCCTTTAATTCGCCAATGGGGTAAGCTTCATCAGCGCCAAAAAGTGCCTTTGCACCGTCAACACCATGTAGATAACCGTGCCAAGTTTCTTTTTCGGGGTCTTTATCTTGCACGAATAAAACAAATTTGTGTTCGGGATGATGGGGTGCTAGAATTGCAACAGCTTGGGGTTCATTAAAGCCTGTAAGATAGTAAAAATCGCTATCCTGACGATAATTGTATTCTACATCATTGTGCATCACCGCCGAAGGAGCACTTCTAAAAATAGCGGTCCCAGTGCCAATTTTTTCCATTAAAGTTGCGCGACGTTGACGATATTCTGATTGAGTTATGGTCATAAATTTTCCTTATTTTTGTTTAAGATATAGCATTTTCAGATTAAATGAGATACAACCCCTCACCCCCCTACCCCCCTCATCCCAAAGGGAGAGGGGGGAAAAGAGTCCTCATAAATTTTCTAAGTGCTATAACAGAAATTTAAAGATAATGTACTGATATTATTAATAATATCTAAAAATGTTACTATTCGGGGATTTAAAATTAGCTCAAGGGAAATTATTTATTAAGATAATTATTATTCAAATTTACCATTCTTCTTCACCTACACATAAACCCGTATCAATTTCTGGATGAAAATGGCTTTCTTTCATCCCCTCAAGTAATTGGTCAAGAGTTTATTTTTTCCTAGGCTTGTTGTTGCAATTTAGCGCTAAAATAGGACAACCATTTCTTTTTTTTCATGAGAATTAATGATAAGTTAATATTACTAATTATCATTGTATATTAAAAGTTGATACTTGTCTAATAAAAATCAGGCCAAAATATGATAAATTAGAAAAAATTAAGATGGATTAAGGTAATTATGTTAAGCAAAAATAAACTGAAAAAGTACCAAAGGCCGATATTTTTCACAAAATTAGTGGCGATTAGTTTGAGTTTATGTATCACTACAATGATAACTTCCTGTGGCAGTTGGTCAGAAGTCCAAGCTGAACAAAGATTATTTCTCCCGTTATCTTTAGAATTTTTAGGAGCATATGAATTAAAGGAAAATACTTTTAAAAATACCAGTGTAGGAGGATTATCGGGAATAACTTATGAGAGAAATACTGATAAATTTTATGCTGTTTCTGATGATCGCAGTAATAAGAATCCGGCCAGATTTTATACTTTAAAAATAAATTTAACTGGAGAAGAAACCATCGAAAATGTAACAGTAGAAGATGTCACTTTTCTGAAGGATAAAAACGGGCAAAATTTTCCTTCTAATACGGTGGATTTTGAAGGAATCGGGATTTCACCCCGTCAAAGTTTATTTATTTCCAGTGAAGGAGTAAAAAAAGGTCAGATTCCTGCTCGTATTGATGAATTTAATCTTGAGACAGGAACGTGGATTTCTAATGTTAGAATACCGGAGCGTTTTTTGCCCCATGAAAATAAAGGCATACAAGATAATCTTGGTTTTGAATCATTAAGTTTAGGTGTAAATAGTTTAGCAGCTGATGATCCATTTCGTTTATTTACTGCGACTGAATCTAACTTATTACAAGATTATAATCAGGAAAATCCCGAACTTCAAGCAAGTATTCGTTTGATGGATTACGTGATTAATCCTATTGGTGAACCGTTGTTAATTGGGGAACATTTATATTTACTTGAACCCGGTGAAGATGGTGTTTTATATAATGGTTTAACTGACTTAACAACCTTAGATAAAGAGGGTTATTTTCTCAGTTTAGAACGTACTTTCGGTTTAGCTGGCCATGGAGCAAAAATATTTCAATTTGTCATTGCAAATGCTACAGATACGTCAAAAATTGAAAGTTTAAGGGGCAATCCTACCACCGTTGAACCGATAAAAAAAGAGCTACTTTTGGACTTGAATCAGTTAGGAATTAAACTAGATAATTTAGAAGGAATTACCATGGGACCTCGTTTAAAAGATGGTAGTTTAAGTTTAATTTTGGTAAGTGATAATAATTTTCGAGATGACCAAGTAACGCAATTTCTCTTATTTCGTCTGAAAAATAATAAAACATAATTGACAATTAACCGTGGACAATTGATAATTATGAACTAATAACAATAACCGATAACACAGATAAAAATGACTCATTCCACTGATATTAAAACTTTAGCGCGTTGGATGGCTTCGGATTTCAGCAACCAAGAACAAGCATTTGAAAACCCACCTTTTTTTGCCCATATTCGCGTTTGTATGCGACCTTTATCAACTGATTTTTTAGGTTGTACGAGTTTCTTTTTGGAGCAAGCCTACGATTTTATGCTCAATAAACCTTACCGTTTAAGGGTTTTTAAAATTAATTTGGTGGATGATCACATTGAGTTAGAACATTATAAATTAAAGGAGCAAGAAAAGTTTTTTGGAGCTTCCCGTGATCTTCAACGTTTACAAAATTTAACAGTGGAAGACTTAGAAGAAATGCCTGGTTGTGATATGATTGTCACCTGGACTGGTCAGAGTTTTAAAGGTGAAGTAAAACCAGGAAAAGGCTGTATTGTGGAACGAAATGGTAAAACTACCTACTTAGATAACAGCTTTGAAATTCATGAAAACAAGTTAATTAGCTACGATATTGGACGAGATCCCGAAACTGATGAGTTAGTTTGGGGATCTGTGGCCGGACCTTTTCAGTTCCAACGTTGGGCTAGTTTTGCCCATGAAGTGCTGTGATCTTAATTACTATTTTTGGTGATGTTCATTTTTCTGATTATTACTTAGTAATTTTACGGAAAAATGACTGTCAAATTATTTTTAAAAAACTAGCATTTTCACTGATCACTTTTTGAGGAAGTAGTGCCATAATAAAGACAACAACAGAGGAAGTAAGAAGTAAGAAGTGAAAAATAATTGCTATTACTACTTACTATTAATTATGCTTACTAGACACTCTTAGTTAAAAAAAAGTTTTAGTAAATTATCCTTTTGATCAGGAGTACCGAAAACATGGCTAGAGTTTGTGACCAACCCTTAAAACAGTCTCCCTTTACCACTTATCGTGACCCAAAAACAGGTAGATGGATGGTAGAAAAAACTGCGGCTCCCCAAGCTGGCGATCGCTAACATCGGTTAAAATATTATTAAATTGTAAAAATTTGTACAAGTGTTTAAAATTAAATTAGTAAGATAGAAAAGACCGATAATTTTTCACAAATTATCGGTCTTTTCTATCTTATTATAAGAGCGAGTTTTCGCCACTGTCAAATTATTAAATAATCGGTGAAATCCCTGCCATATCTAAGATTTCAGGGATTAATTCCTCTTTTTTTACCGCCATAATATGCACTCCCTGACACATTTTTTGCGCAGTTTGTATTTGTTCGGCGGCAATTTTCATCCCTTCTTTAAGGGGGTGTTTAGCTGTTTTTAAACGCTCGATTAGTTCGTCAGGAATATTAATTCCGGGAACATAACGATTAATAAACAGGGCATTTTTGGCCGATTTAATGAGGAAAATACCCGCTAAAATTGGTTTATCTGTCTGACTCGCAATTTGTGTCATAAACTTATCTAAACGGTCAAAATCCGTAATCATTTGACTTTGGAAAAATTGCGCTCCTGCTGCTACTTTTTTCTCAAATCTGACCTGCAAACTTGACCAACTTTTTAGCTGAGGATCAACGGCCGCCCCCGGAAACAGGTCTAAAGGATCATCGGTTAATGGTTGATCATTGCTATCAAAACCCTGATTAAGTTGCCCAATTACCCGTAATAAACGCACGGACTCATAATCAAAGACACTTCTAGCGTTTTGGTGATCACCAGATTTAACAGGATCTCCCGTCAAGGCCAAAATATTGCGGATACCCAATCCGTGCGCTCCCATCAAGTCGGCTTGTAAAGCAATGCGGTTGCGATCGCGACAAGCAACTTGGTAAATCGGTTCAATACCATTTTGCAGTAAAATTGCCGAACCTGCCAAAGATGACATTCTCAACACAGCGCGACTACCATCGGTAATATTAACAGCATGAACACGATTTTGTAAAAGTTGACCCATGTTAATCATGTGGCTAGGATTACCACCTTTGGGAGGCATAATTTCAGCAGTAATTAAAAATTCCTTATTCTTAACAGCTTGACGAAAATTTTTCATGTTATTTCTATAAAAAAACAATTATTTATTCAGATAAATTTTATTTGTACCTCTTGATTTATTGTAGGGGTGAACGGCCGTTCACCCCCACAGACAATTACAAACTTTAATTGTCAATTAATTGTCAAATATCCAAGAGCATTTTTTACCCTAGAAAGAGTTTGATTAGCCACACTTTCGGCCTTTTCTTGACCTTGTTTTAAAACCGAATTAAGATAACTAGGATCAGCCATTAATTCATGATATTTTGCCTGAATTGGTTTTAAAGATTCTATGGTAGTTTCTGTTAGTAAAGGCTTAAATTGTCCCCAACCAAACTTCTGACATTCCACCGCAACTTCAGCCTTACTTTTGCCAGCTAAAATGCTATAAAGTGTGAGTAAATTGTTACATTCAGGGCGATCTTTATCATCAAAACTTAAACCTTTAATGGGATCAGTTTTACACCTTTTAATTTTCTTGGCAATTTGATCAGGAGTGTCCAATAAATTAATTCTACTTAATTCATTGGGGTCAGATTTCGACATTTTATTAGTACCATCAGTTAAACTCATTACCCTTGCACCTTCTTTTCTGATTAAAGGTTCAGGCATTTTTAAAATTGGTTTATCTTTACTTCCAAACTTATCATTAAACCGAATTACCAAATCCCTAGTTAACTCTAAATGTTGCTTCTGATCCTCTCCCACTGGGACTTTATCCGCGTCATAAAGCAAAATATCCGCCGCCATTAAGACAGGGTAATCTAACAAACCAACGCTAACATTTTCTCCTTGTTTTAACGCTTTTTCCTTAAACTGAATCATTCTTTCTAACCAATTTAAAGGAGTGATACAATTAAGCAACCAAGCTAACTCACTGTGAGCACAAACATGGGATTGGACAAAAATTGTGGAATATTGCAAGTCGATACCACAGGCCAAATATAACGCTGCGATGGTATAGGTATCTTGCGCCAAAGTAGCGGGGTTGTGCGGCACGGTGATAGCGTGCAAATCAACAACACAGAAGAAATTGTCATATTCGCTCTGAGCTTCTACCCAGTTGCGAATAGCGCCCAAATAATTACCTAAGTGTAAATTTCCAGTAGGTTGAACCCCAGAGAGAATACGCTGTTTACTCATTTAATCGATCTTCTGTTAATTTTTGTAACTATTGTATCAGAAAGTAGTCAGATTGTAGGGTGTGTCACATCTCAAGAATAAAAATGAAACCGATAATTTGCCTGTGTGACGCACCGTCAAAACCCAGAGCAACCCGATTAGATTTGGGCCACCACAAGGGTGGCCCCCTACCCTGAGCAACCCGATTAGATTTGGGCAACCACAAGGGTGGCCCCTACCCAGAAGCCACCACCTTGAATATTTGTAGAGGCCACTTCTTATTGTCGGGCTACTCCGTCAATACGGGCTGCGTGTTTCACCGCCGAAGAAACCGCCAAAACGACTCGATTATCGAACACCGAGGGAATAATGTGTTCCGCATCTAATGTCGAGGGATTCACCAAGCTGGCGATCGCCTTGGCTGCTTCTAGGTACATATTCGGGGTAATTGACGAAGCGCGACAATCCAAAGCACCACGGAAAACCCCCGGAAATGCTAAGACATTGTTAATCTGATTCGCATAATCGCTACGGCCAGTGGCAATGACGGCAGCGTCATTCTGGATTAATTCGGGTTGAATTTCGGGAATGGGATTGGCCATGGCAAAAACAATGGGTTTTTGTGCCATAGATTGGACCATTTTTTGAGTGACAACCCCCGGAGCACTGACCCCTAAGAAGACATCTGCTCCCTTCATTGCGTCAGCTAAATTGCCACTGGCCTCGACGGCAAATTCCTGTTTTTCAGGATTTAAGTCAAGGCGATTTGTTGACAGAATACCCTGGGAATCGCAAAGAATAATACTACTAGCCCCCGCTAAACGCAAGAGACGGGCGATCGCAATCCCTGCGGCACCCGCCCCATTTATGACAATTTGCACGTCTTCTAGTCGTTTTTCTACCACTTTCAGAGCGTTATAAAGAGCCGCTAGACTAACGATCGCCGTGCCGTGTTGATCATCGTGAAAAATGGGAATATCCGTTTCTTCCCGCAATCTCCGTTCAATTTCAAAGCAACGGGGAGCGGCGATATCTTCGAGGTTTACTCCCCCAAAAACTGGGGCAATATTTTTTACCGTGGCGACAATTTCATCTACATCCTGACTTACTAAACAAATAGGAAAAGCATCAATATCGGCAAACTCCTTGAATAACATTGCCTTCCCTTCCATGACGGGTAAAGCAGCTTCTGCTCCGAGGTTACCTAAGCCTAAAACGGCGCTTCCGTCTGTAACAATGGCTACCGTATTATGCTTGATCGTTAAAGAATATACCTTGTCGGGTTCGGACTCGATCGCCTTGCAAATTCTACCAACCCCAGGTGTGTAGGCCATGGCCAAGTCAGATTGGGAAGTCAAAGGGATGCGACTTTGGATGCTGATTTTACCGCCACGGTGGAGATCAAAGGTTTGGTCGGAAACTCTCAACACCTTAACTTCGGGTAAACTTTTGACTGCTGCGACTATTTTCTCTGAATGTTCGCTACTGTAAGCATCAATGGTTATTTCTCTAATGGTCAATTTCAGTGTTTGTTCAATTAAATTTATTTGCCCTAAACTTCCACCCACGGAGGCGATGGCACTGGTGACGTTGGCTAAAGTGCCTGCGCGATTGGGAAGTTCGAGTCGAATACTTAAACTATAGCTAGGATTGGGAGTTAAATTGGCCATTTTAATTATTAATCTAATCAGTAACTTAAATATCTTACAGCGATCGGTATCTTTTCTTTATTTAAGATTATGGGGATATATTAACATTATTTTTTTCCCTTAAAAATAATGTTAATTATTCATAATGAAAACGACAGGCAAGAAAATCAATCTGAGTTTCTGTAACTCGATAAATAAGACGATTTTCTAGATCAATTCTACGTGACCAAGTATCTGAATCTAAATATTTTAATGGTTCAGGTTTACCAATTCCAGTAAAAGGATCTGCCATAATAACTGTTACTAAATCTAAGATTTTTCCTGCTTTTTTAGGGTCATTTTTAAACCACCAAGCTAAATCTTGTTTAAATTGAGAACTAAAACCAGGAACTTTGACAACAATTTGAGTAACTTTAATCTCATCCCAATTCTTCTTTTTTTTGCTCAAGTTCCAACTCCAGTATTAATTCTTCCATACTTTGAGGTTTAATTTTTCCTGATTTTGATTCTTCGATCGCCTCTAATAAACGTTGACCAAAAGCTGGCGATCGCATCAAATAAACAGTTTCGACTAAACTTCTTAAATCAGACTCAGCAATTAAAGCAACATTTTCTCCTTGCTCACGATTAATGATCAATATGTCATGATTGGTCGCCACTTGATCTAACAGTTTGAAAAAACCGTTTTTAGCTTCCTTTTGTGAGGTTATTTCGTAAGAAAACATAATCTATTTATGTCCTAAATGTTTAATTAAATATATCATATACAGGAATAAAAATCTGATGTCATTGCGTGAAATCTGATTTTTGGTAGTATAATTATTAATATTAAATTTATTCATCTATTTTTATTATGTCTAATAATCTGCAAAATTTTGTTAGTTTTTGTGAGCAGTATATTACGGGAAAGGAGAGACAAGAATCGCAAATTTTCCTGAATGAGTTTTTTAAGGCTTTTGGTTATGAAGGAGCTTTGCAAGCTGGAGCAACCTACGAATTAGCGATCAAAAAAACGGACAAAAAAACTGGTTTTGCTGATTTAGTTTGGAAACCTAGGGTATTAATTGAGATGAAAAAAAGGGGAGAAAATTTACTTAAACATTATTCCCAAGCTTTTGATTATTGGACTAGGTTAGTACCCGATCGCCCTCGTTATGTAATATTATGCAATTTCGACGAGTTTTGGATTTTTGATTTTGATATTCAGTTGGATGAACCTGTAGATATTATTACATTAAAAGAGTTACCAGAAAGAGCGTCAGCTTTCTCTTTTATGACCCGAGAAAACCACGCTCCCGTATTTAAAAATAATCAGGTTGAGGTAACAGAAAAAGCTGGCCGTAGAATGGGCGAATTATTTAAAATTTTACAAAATAGATTAATAAAAACCCCCTTAACCCCCCTTGACCCCCTAACTCCCCTTTATAAGGGGGGAAATACAGCTCAAACTCTCCCATTACCAAGGGGGGCTGGGGGGGTTCAAACCTTAACAGCGCAACGTTTTATTTTGCAATGTGTGTTAGCAATGTTTGCGGAAGATCGGGGTTTGTTACCGCGAGATTTATTCGTTAGTTGTGTGCAGGAATGTTTAAATGGTGCTAGTTCCTACGATGTAATTGCTGGTCTATTTCGAGAGATGAATACGATAGGAATTACTCCAAATGGTAAGTATAAAGGAGTAGAATATTTTAATGGTGGTTTATTTTCAATTATTCATCCCATTGAACTTACTAAAAAGGAATTGGAATTTTTAGATTTGGCTGCTAGACAGAATTGGAGCAAGATTCGTCCCGCAATTTTTGGGAGTATTTTTGAGGGTACAGCTAACGCAAATGAACGCCATGCTTCGGGAATGCACTATACTTCAGAAGCTGATATTATGAAAATTGTTCGCCCAACCATTAGTAAATATTGGGAAGCAAAGATAGAATCAGCAAATACTGTTAAAGAATTAAATCAATTACAAGTGGAATTAGCTAATTATAAAGTCCTTGATCCTGCTTGTGGAAGTGGTAATTTTCTCTATGTAGCTTATCAAGAATTAAAACGCATTGAACAAATTTTGCTAGAGAAAATAAGCGAGAATAAATCACAAATTTTGATGAGTTTTGTGACTCCAAATCAGTTTTTTGGCATGGATATTAATCCCTTTGCTGTGGAATTGGCCACGGTAACTTTGATGATTGCTAGAAAAGTGGCGATCGACAGGTACAATTTAACGGAGTCCCCCTTACCTTTGGACAGTTTAGATAATAATATAGTGTGTCAAGATGCACTTTTTTCTGATTGGATTAAAGCGGATGCAATTATCGGTAATCCTCCCTTTTTAGGAGGTAAACAGATCCGCTTAAATTTAGGAGATGATTACGCAGAACAAATATTTACTAAATATCCTAAAGATGTAGATTTTTGTACTTATTGGTTTAGGTTGGCCCATGATAATATTAACGAAAAAGGTAGAGTCGGTTTAGTAGGAACAAACTCCATTAGTCAAGGTAAAAGTAGAGCTGCATCTTTGGATTATATTACTAATAATAATGGTTATCTTCATGACGCAATTTCTAGTCAAGAATGGTCAGGACAAGCAGCTGTTTTTGTTAGTATTGTCAACTGGACAAAAGAAAAACCCACTGCTTATTTTTTGGATAATAAACAAGTAAATTCCATAAATTCTTCCTTGACTTCCTTAACAGATGTTTCCCAAGCTAAAAAATTAAAAGCTAACTTAAATAAGTGTTTTCAAGGTGTAATTCCTAACGGTAAAGGTTTTTTAATAACAGAAGAAGAAGCTCAAGAATGGATTAACAAAGATGAGAAAAACAAAGATGTTTTAAAATTATTTTCCATGGGTGCAAATTTAGCCAAAAATCCTTTAGGAAAACCTGATCGATGGATCATTGACTTTGATAATAGGAGTTTAGAAGAATCCGCCAATTATAAATTACTTTTTGCAAGAGTTAAAAATACGATACCCTTAGAAAGACAAAATAATAGAAATAAAAAATTACAAGAATATTGGTGGCAATATGAAGGTAAAAGATTAAAAATGAGAGAAGAATTAAAAAAACTTACCTATTATTTTTCTTTGCCAAGAGTGTCAAAATGGGCTATTTTTATCCCTGCTCCTGTAACATGGCTACCTGGTGACTTAAATATTATTGTAGCCTCTGAAGATTATTACATATTAGGAATATTAACTTCAAAAATTCACCGTTTATGGGTACAAGCGCAAAGTTCCACATTAGGAGAAACGACTCGATATACCTCAACAACCTGTTTTGAAACCTTCCCCTTTCCTACTGTAGAGACGTTGCATGCAACGTCTCTACAAAAACAAACAACGTCTCTACCAAATGAATCAAGGGAGGTTCAATTAGTCGAAAAAATAAGGGAAACCATGGTCAAATTACATGAATATCGCAGTGAACAAATGTTAGCAAAACAATGGGGAATCACTCAGTTATATAACCAGTTTTTCCATGAACCGACTAGCAAATTAGCTAAATTACACCAGGAATTAGACAATTTAGTGATGCAAATTTATGGTTTTCAAACCAGTGATGATATTTTAGCGAAACTGTTAGAATTAAATTTAGGTTTGTAGTTGCGCTTTAGCGCTCCAGGTTGCACTAAAGCGCAACAAGGAACCCTAATCAATTGTTGATGATATTTTAATGATTGTAAGATCATGATAGCGCTTCAGCGCAACAACGAACCATCTATGATTGAGTTCTCCACCCTTTGAAAAGGGTGGATTCTAAGCGGAGGCAAAAAAGCGGGTTAAAACCGCACTTTTTTGCGCTTGCTTTCTGTATGACTTCTTCAAATCGCTGAAAATATCATACAGATGTGGAAGACTCAAAACTTCCCTACACACCTCGGACAAATCAAAACTTGTCTGTATGCTTACATTTTGATTAGCTTTTCTGATAATATTTGCTGCACCGTTTAAATCAGCGTTAACCAAAAAGCCATTTTGGGTTTTAAATAAACCTCTTTTAATTCTTTTTCCAGAGAATTTATACTCCCGTGCAGGTTTTTCACCGCTAAATTTAGGGAGTTTATCATTATCTAAAAAGCTAGATTTTGAAGTATAAGATTCTTCGGTTTCAATAAACTCAATTCCATACTCAGTACATAATTGAGCAATTCTATCTTTGAGTTTAGCTGTCGGTATTTGGACGAATTTTTGATTATTTTTAACACCAATATTAATCCCATCTTTCTGACCTTTATTCCAACCAAAAATTAGTGTACCTACATTATTTTTTAAACACCAATTCATCAAAAATCGTGCAGTTTTATTGATACTATCTCGCATTTGTCGATTCCTTTTTTCAGTGATATTAGCTAATTCATCACTCCAAAAACCTTGTGGTTTTCCTGTTTTTAATTTGCCAATGTGCTTGTTATACCACTGATTGTTCGATTTAACTTTTTTGCCATCAATAATAAAACTTTTACCGATATTAGAAACACAAGACAACCAATTGTTTAATCCGTGGTCGATTCCTAGTAGATTAGACTTGTCTAAATTAGTTTCAACGTCAGGTTTTTGATACAGAAATTCAGCATAAAAACAGCCATTTCTAGGAAGTATTCTTAGCTCTTTAATACTATTAAAAGTTAAATTTGTGGGCATTGGTATATAGAAACAATCTAACCCAAAACTAGCTTTAACTTTTTTCCCTAAAGGTATTCTGATTTGATCATTAACAAGTTTTAAAGCTTGTTTAGGATAAGTTATTAAAGCTAAACCTCCACTTTTCCTATAATTAGGAAGTTTAGGTTTATCTTTAATTTTACCTTTATAAAAAAGCTTATTTAAGGCTTTAAAAGAAGCAAAACTTTCAGCTACACTTCTTAAAATTTGTTGGGCAGCTTGGGAATAAAGAAACTGAAAATGCAGATTTTGTTTCAATGATTTTTCTAAATCGTATTTCCCGACAATATACTTAGCTTTAAACAATAATTGACGAGCTAGATAAAGTCCACAATTTGTCAAATTGTTTGCTTCAGTACACAGATAATCGAGAAATGGCAGTATTTCTTGATTAGAAATTAAATTTTGCTGACAAGCGTACATTGATTTAAGATTAAGTTACTTTTTTGTTTTATTCTAGCTTTTCGCTAGTTTTTTTTATTTTAATTATAAATTTAACCATTGTCAAGTTGTTAAATAAAGATACGGGGGACTAAAGTCCCAGTTCGCGAACCTCACCCCGCCTTAAAAGGCGAGGAACCTCTCTCGCTCACTCTATTTAATGTAAAAAAATGATTATAATTTGTCCCGGTATTCACTCACCAAAATTAACCGATAATTTCCTAATTAATTTACCTTTAAATAATTACAATTATTTGGTTTTCCCCGACCATGAAAAATACGCTTTTTCTGGTGACAAACTCTTGACATTTATCCAAAAATATGCTATGAATAAAGAAATTTTATTGATTGCTTTTAGTGCCGGAGTAGTAGGTGCGATCGCCTCTGCTAAAAAGTTACCACAATTCTCTCAAATTAAGGGTTTAATTGCCATGGACGGTTGGGGAGTACCCCTAGTAGGTGACTTCCCCATTTACCGTCTCAGTCATGATTATTTTACCCATTGGAGTTCAAATCTTTGGGGTGCAGGTGAACAAAATTTCTACGCTGATCCTCCCGTCCCACATTTGGATTTATGGCAATTTCCTCACTCAGTCGAAGGTTGGTGGGAAATTGCCCCCGGTTGTCAAGTTAAAGGTAGCGCAGCCGAATTTATTGAGCAAATATTAAGAAATAGCAACCATGTCACCAAAATCTAACTTAATTTTGGTCTATTTTCTAAATAGATAGATAAAATTAACACAAGAAAGCCCCAATTTAGATCAGAATATATGTAATAGGGTTGTATCCGAGACAACAAAATCTAAAAAAATAATTAAGGTGGTAATATAAATCGTGGTATCGACAAGCGTTCCCCAAACATCATCAAGTTCTGCTGTTATTCCCCAACGTCGCACCGGTGCTTATGCGCTCATTGATAGTTTAGTCCGCCATGGCGTGAAACATATCTTTGGCTACCCCGGTGGTGCTATTTTGCCTATTTATGATGAATTATATCGCGCCGTCGCCCGTGGTGACGTTCAGCATATTTTAGTTCGACATGAACAAGCAGCCGGCCATGCAGCAGATGGTTATGCTCGTGCTACTGGTAAGGTGGGTGTCTGTTTTGCGACTTCTGGCCCCGGTGCCACTAATTTGGTGACAGCACTAGCTACCGCGCACATGGATTCCATTCCCCTCGTTGCTATTACAGGCCAAGTTCCCCTGCCAGCCATTGGTACAGATGCTTTCCAGGAAACGGATATTTATGGGATTACTCTTCCGGTGGTGAAACATTCCTATGTTGTCCGCAAGGTTGAGGATATGGCCCGCATTATTGCCGAAGCTTTCCATATTGCCAGTACCGGCAGACCTGGTCCTGTGTTGGTTGATATTCCTAAAGATGTCGGTTTGGCAGAGTATGATTACGTTCCCGTGGATTATGATGAGGTGAAATTGCCCGGTTATCGTCCCACGGTTAAGGGTAATCCCCGTCAAATTAATGCCGCAGTCCATTTAATCGAAAATGCCGCCAAACCTTTATTATATGTGGGAGGAGGGGCGATCGCCTCCAATGCCCACGCCCAAGTAGCAGAATTAGCCGAGCGTTTCCAAATCCCGGTTACCACTACTTTAATGGGAATTGGTGCTTTCGACGAACATCACCCCCTCTCCGTGGCGATGTTGGGGATGCACGGTACTGCTTATGCCAATTTTGCCGTCACGGAATGCGATTTACTCATCGCTGTAGGTGCAAGATTCGACGATCGCGTCACCGGAAAATTAGATGAATTTGCGAACCGCGCCAAGGTCATTCACATTGATATTGATCCGGCCGAAGTAGGTAAAAACAGAATTCCGAATGTTCCCATTGTGGGCGACGTGAGACGGGTTTTAGAGCAAATTTTACAACGAGCGCGGGAGTTGGATTTTCCTGTCAATATAGACAAAACTAAGCCTTGGTTACAAAGAATCAATCGCTGGAAAGAGGATTATCCCTTAGTTGCTCCCGAATATCCCGGTTTAATTTCTCCCCAAGAAGTGATTGTTGAAGTTGGCAAGCAAGCACCCCACGCTTTTTATACCACGGATGTAGGTCAACATCAAATGTGGGCAGCGCAATTCCTCAAAAATGGTCCCCGCCGTTGGATTTCCAGCGCCGGTTTGGGTACGATGGGCTATGGTATGCCGGCTGCCATGGGTGCGAAGGTGGCCGTGGGAGATGAAGAGGTCATCTGTATCAGTGGTGATGCCAGTTTCCAAATGAATTTACAGGAATTGGCAACCCTAGCACAATACGGGATAAATGTCAAGACAGTAATTATAAACAACGCCTGGCAAGGAATGGTTCGCCAATGGCAAGAAACTTTCTACGGTGAGCGTTATTCTTCTTCTAATATGGAAGTGGGAATGCCGAATTTTGAGTTATTAGCGCAAGCTTTTGGCGTAAAAGGACTGAAAGTAAGCGATCGCAGTCAACTTAGTGCGGCAGTGGCCGAAATGTTGGCTCACAATGGTCCAGTTTTATTGGATGTCCATGTCAAACGCGACGAAAACTGTTATCCCATGGTCGCTCCTGGTAAGAGTAATGCGCAAATGTTAGGCCTACCCAAAAATGCTCCCCGTCAAGATGTGGAGATTGTTTACTGTAGCAACTGTCACACGGAGAGTCCCACTCATAACAAATTCTGTCCTGAATGTGGTACTAAACTTTAATTTTTTGTAGTTAAAAATGGGGTAAATATTAATATTTATTTACCTCGTTTTTTAGCTTAATTATTGTTCGTTGTTGCGCTTTAGCGCTTCCTATAAAAATGTCAATTAAGTATGAATTAATTATTTATTGGAGTAAGGTCGATAATTGTTTTATAGTTGAAGTACCTGAGTTAGCCGGATGTATGGCAGATGGTAAAACCTATCAAGAAGCAGTTAATAATGCGGAAATTATTATTCAAGAATGGATTGAAACTGCGATGGATTTAGGCCGTGATATACCTAAACCAAAAGGACGATTAATGTATGCTTAAAATCAGATCTAATCTCAATTCAGGCCACATTTAACCATGGAAATTAAGTAATTACTTGTGCCTTTTATGTTACTTAAAACTAAATATTTTTCATCTAAGTCCTGATTTTTATTAAGTTCTTCCGTCGCTGTTTTATTAAGTTGTTCCAATAAATTTAAAGCTAATTGATATTTATTCGTCTCAATATAGGCTTTGGCAATGCCCATTAAAGCTGGTAATTTTACCTCTAAAACTGTAATTTCTTTAGCCATTATTAAGGCTTGTTCATCTTCACCTTTTCTCGCTAAACCTTCGATCATTTTTATCCTACTTTCGGTGTTCCAATATTCATTTTCAATGGTATTAATTAAACTGTTTGCTGTTTCAAGTTTGCCTTTTTTTGCGTATTCATAAATAATAAATGTCAATAAATCTCCATTGGTATCATTTAATTCTTGAATTAAAAAATCTGCTTGTTGATAATTTTCTAATTCCAGATCACGTTTGATAATCTCCGCTAATGCTGCATTTTTATAGGTTGGATCAGTAATTTGATTAATATATTCAATCAAAGTGTTTAATTGTTCAGTATTTGCGTACTTAGCAATATTACTCAAGACCTGATCTTGGTAATAATCTAGGGAATTATAGTCCTTATTTTTGGGTAATTTATTAATATTATCGAGGGCATTTAAAGCGTTATCAAACTCATTTTTCACGGCTAAATTTTGCGCTATTTCTGACCAAAATTTAGCGATTTCATCGGTATTATCGATCATTGCTAAGACTTGATTTGCTTTATTTTTGTCACCTCCTAACCAATATTCCACTGCGATAACACTGTAAAAATCATTTTTTACCATGTCCGCATAATCTTGGTCTATTTCCTTTAACACATTCATCGCTTTGGTAAACATTTTATTAGCTTGTTCCCGTTTATTTGCTAATAAATAATAACGTCCAATTCTTGCCCTTCCTTGAGCAATATAACTGGGATAATTGGTAATTTGTGTCACTAAGTTTTCCGCTTCTTGAAATTCCCCTTTAATTAATCTTTTAGTAATTAACTCAACCAAAGTTTGTTCTTTGGTTAGATCATCTTCTATTCGATAAATTAATTGATTAACTTCTGTCCAATTACCTAATTCTGCATAATTTAAAATAATTTCTGACCATTCGGCGGCTTGATCTGTCATTAAAATGGTGTAAGGAACCGAATCATTATAAATATCTTTTAAGCCATTTTTTACATAACAATTTAAAGGAATACCTTGATAATAAGCACTGGAATTATTGGTATTTTGCCTAATATTTTCCTGAGCTAAAATTTGAGCAGGTGTAGTAAAAAGATAATTATTACCTATAATTATTGTGAGAAAGGCAATTATTGTTTTTTTTTAAACATAAATTTATCCTTTTTTCTTGATCTTATTTTTATTTATTATATCTGACATTGTGAGATGAAAAGAATTTTCACTCTCATAATAAAATTAAAAGCTAGACTTTGATTCTTAATTAATGTTAAGATTTTTTTGCTCACAAACCCGTACCATAATTTTGTTTAGCATCGGAGCTTGATATTTTGGTTGAATTACGCAGTTATGTCTTTCTGGATAACTTACAGCCTCAACACGCGGCTTATATTGGAACTGTTGCTCTTGGTTTTTTGCCTTTACCAGGAGATACTTCCCTATGGATTGAAATTTCACCGGGTATTGAAATTAATCGCATTACCGATATAGCTTTAAAGTCAACCTCCGTTCGCCCCGGAGTTCAATTTGTGGAACGTCTCTACGGTTTATTGGAAATTCACTCCCCCCGTCAAGGAGAAACGCGAACGGCCGGAATCGCAATTTTAGACGCATTGAAGGTGACTAGAAATGATTGTTTTAAACCACGGGTTATTTCTAGCCAAATTATTCGTAATCTTGATCCCCATCAAGCTCAGATGATTAATCGTTCTCGCCGTGGTCAGATGATTTTAGCTGGCCAAACTTTATATGTTTTGGAGGTTGAACCTGCTGCCTATGCAGCTTTGGCCGCCAATGAAGCAGAAAAAGCCGCTTTGGTTAATATTTTACAAGTTACAGCGGTGGGTAGTTTTGGCCGTTTATATTTAGGTGGTGAGGAAAGAGACGTTTTAGCCGGTTCGGCTGCCGCTTTGGCAGCCCTTGAAAATCAACCAGGGCGCTCATTACCCACTCTCGGACAAAAGGAGTAGCTCAAATCACAATTCAAAAATAAGAATTGCTAATTGTTAACTATTTTTTGATTTTACTTAGTTCTTTTTGGATTTCTTGCCATAAACTAACGTTTTTCGGATCGGTATTTAAGGCTTTTTGAAAGTAGTTTTTCGCTTTTTCCGGTTGTTTATTTTTCACTAGCATTTTAGCCCATTGGTGATAGGCGATCGCCAGCCATTGTTTGACTTCTAAATCTTGGGGAATTCGTTGCGCTAAACCTTCCACAATGGCGATCGCCCGAATGAATTTTCCTTCTTTAAGCAATTGATGTAATTTTTCGTAGGATTTCCACTTTAATTGTTGCTCATATTTCGACAAATCTTGGAGGGATTGACTCGTTTCTGGTTCTTCGGTGACACTAATGATTTTCGCTCCGCTGGTTTCTGCGATTACTTCTTCGAGCTCGTCTTGGCCTTCTAAAAAATCAATCAGCAATTTATAAGCTTCTGTTACCCTGATAAAATGAGCTTGAGCTTGTTGATCAGGGTTGGCATCGGGATGATATTGTCTAGCTAATCTACGATAGGAAGCTTTGATGTCTTTGAGTTTGGCACCTTTTCTTAAACCTAATAACCGGTAGTAGTTGGCGATATTCATGGAATTTTGCAACCGAAATTTTAGTTAATTATACAACAGTTGTGATTACTTTTTCTTTGACCAGAAAAACTGTGTAAGACCTCCCCCTTTCCGTGAACAGATAATAGACGAATTGCACCAAGTCAGGTAATAGGTAAGACCAAAAAATTGGGTTTAAGGTCTTCCTCTTGATGAGGAAACAATAATTATTCCTGATTTCAGGTTTCCTCTGGATTTAGACAGAGGAAACCGGTAACTGATAACTGATAACTGATAACTGGTAACTGATAACTGTTAACTGATAACTGAAATGACTATTTTTCTCTCCTTAAGTTTTCAGATCTACAATTAAACACCTAGGGGTATTTACTGAGATTTAGTTCAGAATTTTTACTGACAAAAAAAAGCAATTTTACTGAGATGAATTTCCATAAATTCCCCGATGTGCAGAATAATTTGATCAGGTAAAGTTAGGGATAACAAATACCTTAAAGATTTTATTTTTTATGCTTTATCCTTCTCAACGCAAACCAGTTCGAGAAACTCCTAATTTAGCTCTTTTAGCTTCTAGTTTTGCTCCTCATCAGGAAGTCAAAATTAATACTTTAACTCAAGATTATTATCAAATTAAAAAAGATTTATTGAGGGCGATCGCCCATAATGAATTTGAAGTCTATTATCAACCACAAGTCTGCACAAAAACACAAACTGTTACTTCTGTTGAAGCCTTAGTTCGTTGGAGAAAACCGGAAATTGGACTCATTTTCCCGCAGGATTTTATACCAGTGGCCGAAGATTTAGGCTTAATTTCTCAGATTGATGAGTTAGTTTTAAACAAAGCTTGTCACTATATTAAAGGTTTACAAAAAACCGGTTTATATTTATCAATTGCTGTTAATTTGTCGGCGGAAACTTTTTATCAACCTACCTTAGTTAAGACGATCAAATCAGCTTTAGAAAACTCTCAATTAGAACCAGAATATTTGGAATTAGAATTAACTGAAACTATGATTTTGAACAATTCTCAGCAAGTTCTGAAAACGATGAAGGAATTAAAATTATTGGGTATTAAACTTAGTTTAGATGATTTTGGTACTGGTTATTCTGGTTTACTTTACTTGCAACAATTCCCTTGGGATACGGTAAAAATTGACCGTTATTTTATTCATGATCTGAGTAAGTTTGCCAAAAATCGTGTCATTCTTAATGCCATTATTTCCCTCGCTCGTAATTTAGATTTAGACATAGTTGCTGAAGGAATCGAAGAAGAATGTGATCTACATTTTCTGATCAATAATAACTGTCATCGCAGCCAAGGCTATTTATTTAGTCCTCCGGTAATCGCTGATAATTTAATCGAAACAATTCACAAAATTAATTATCAGTTAGCTTCATTTTTTCATACTAAAGTAGCCGCTTAGTCCCACAGATCAATATTTATAAATATCAGGAGAAATTATCATGATTGCTAATTATTTAGAAACCAAAAAAAATCCGACACAACTCTTAGAAAAAATCTCTTTTACTAATGATCATCAAGAGTTAGAATTTCTTTTAAGTGAATTATTAGATGAAGTTAGAGATACTTTAAAGGGCGATCGAATAGTGCTTTATTTTAATGATAAAATTGTCGCAGAATCTTTACTTTTTGGTTGGAAATCAATTTTAGGTACTTCACTAAAACCACGGGAATTAGGACGTAAATTAATGGTGCTTTCTCAACAAGATGAAATAACGACTAATCCCCTTCTTTTTTCGGTTAATTTGATTGAATTATGGGAGATTAAATCGAGTCTGACTGTACCTATTTTTATTAATAAAAAACTATTTGGTTTAATTCTGGTTCATTATTGTGCGGATTTTCATAATTTATCTGCCCTAGACATTGATTACCTAGAAAAGTTTGCTCAAAAGTTAGAAGTTTGTTTCGAAAAATCTAATTTATTAAACTCTAAAGATGAAAACTTCTGGCAATTATCAATTAATTTTATTACCAATTTAATCCAGAAAATCAATATAAATTGGGCGGTTTAATTGATCATGATTTGTAATTAGGGTTTACGGAAAAAAGCTGAAAGCTATGTAAATCAAGACTTTCAAGTGGGTTGGACTTGAATTAAGGGCAAGGATTTCAACAAATAATAGTAAAAAACCTTACATTTACTGGGATTAATCAAGATTTTTGCTCGTCAAAAGACGCGGTCAAACTATCAACTATCAACTATCAACTATCAACTCGCCCTCACCAGCCATTTATTCAGCAAACCCTAATTATTGGTAGTGGTAATTCTGTAATTACCACTGTAAAAAAACAAGGTAAGTTCTTAGTCAAACTATTTTACCTTTTAGCAAAAATATATTTATAATTTAAGCATATTAAACTTAGAAAGTAGATTGATATTTTCGGGCGTAAGTAACTGTTTTAAGTCAGAAACTTGGTTCAGTAAACTTATTTCCCGCTCAAATTCTTGACGCAAAATACTTAAGTAACGATCTTTTTGTTCCGGTTCTGAATTATTTTCTAAAATATCAAGGGCTAATTTAATATTACCTAAAGGCCGACGCATTTCCTGATTAAAATTTTCGATCATTCCATCTTTAGTTTCCACAAAACTTTTCAGATTTTCTAATTTTTCTGACAGTTCATTAGCTTTTTGCTGTAATAATTCTTTCTTTTTCAACTTAACCCGAACTGCTCTTAATAATTCATCGGTATCAAAGGGTTTTACCAAGTAATCATCAGCGCCTAATTCCACACCTTTACGATAGTCGGTACGTTCGGCTAAGGCCGTCAGAAAAATAAAGGGAATTAGCTTGGTTTTGTGATGTTCTTGTAATTTAGATAATACTTCATAACCGTCCATTTCTGGCATCATAATATCGCAAATAATTAAATCTGGATGCTGATCATAAGCCATTTTAAGACCGATATTGCCATTTTCAGCACTCATGGGATTGTACTTTTCAGCCTTGAGAATACGGACAATATTCTTTCTAACCGTCAATTCATCTTCAATAATTAAAATTTTGTTCATAGCAGTTACAGGATAAGTTTATAATAAGTCCATAATATTATATCTAAAATATATTTATTTAGGGGAGAATTCTTCGGTTTTTTAAGGAAGATTTTATTTTTGTAGTGGAGATAACTTGTTTATTAATTATCTCGACAAAATTACTAAATTATCGCTAAATTAAAGGAATAGTCACCGTAAAAGTAGTACCTTCTCCTAAGATACTTTCAAAAGTAATGTTGCCGTTGTGTAGTTCGATACAATTTTTAACAATGGCTAAACCCAATCCTGTGCCGGGAGTTGTACCCACATTATTAGCGCGATAAAAAGAGGCAAATAAGTGATTTTTTGCCTCTTCGGGAATACCTTTACCTTGATCGGTAATTTGCCAAATAAGTTGTTCTGAAGTAATAGTTAAACTAAATTTAATCAAACTACCTTGAGGGGAATATTTAATAGCATTAGAAAAAAGATTACTGAGAATATGTCTTATTAATTTATCATCCAAATTTGCTTCCCTCTCTGCTATTTGAGAATTTAAAGTAAAAGTAATCTGATAATTAATCCCAATGCCATTTTGTATTTCTGTTAAAAAACGACGAGAAAAATTGACCACAAAAATAGATTTTGGGTTAAAGGTTAACACACCACTTTTACCCTGATTAATAGTATGAACATCATCAATTAAAGCGGTTAAATATTTAACGGCTGTGTCAATTTGTTCAAATAATTCCTGTTGTTCTTGAGCACTCCAATCATAACGTTGTAACAATTGAGATGAAGAAAGAATGGTAGTTAATGGGGTTCTAAATTCATGGGAAGTTATGGAAATAAAGCGAGATTTAAACTCCGATAATTCCCGTTCTTTTTCTAAGGCTTTTAATGCTTCTTGTTCGGCTAATTTGCGATCATTAATATCAAGAATACAGCCAATTATTTCTTCAGGTCTACCGTTTTGATCTCGAATTATTTTGATTTCGTCTCGTAACCAACGATAACTACCATTTTTATTGAGAAATCGGTATTCATGAACAGTTTTATCTAAGCAAGGATTATTAATTTTATCAAATAAAGTAATTAAATCTTCAGGATGAATATGTTCAACCCAAAGAGAAATATCTTGCCAACTATAACCAATTAAATCAATAATATTATCACTAATAAAACTGCAAGATAAATTCTCAGGATTACAGCTATAGATGATGGCAGAACTTGAGGAAAGTAGGTATTGTAAATGCTCTTGTGTGGCCCTTAATTTAACTTGATTTTGGTGACGTTCAGTAATGTCTGTCAGCATAACTAAAGTTCCTTGATATTCACCATTATCAATAATAGGTGAAGCATTCATAATTACCCATAATTCCTGACCATTATTACGATAAAATTTTAAATCCTCTTGTTTAAAATTACCTTGACGGATATTTTTCATATATTGTAAAGCCTTATTTGTGTGTTCAAAAGCCACAAAATCGAGCAGATTTTTACCAATTATTTCGGCTTGAGATAGAGCGAACATTTCCACAGTTTTTTGATTCACAAAAGTAATCTGGTAATATTGATCAAGGATGAAAACACCTTCGGCGGCGGTTTCAATCATGCGACGATATTTCACTTCACTTTCTTGTAATGCTTGAATGGCCGAAGCTTTGTCTTGTAATGCTTTATTTCTATCCGTAATATCACGATAAGCACTTAAAAATAATTTACGCCCTTTATCTATTAAAATATTGGTGGAAACCAGAAGGGTTTTTTCCTCTCCAGATTTGCTAACAATGGTAGTTTCAACATTAGCTAATTTTCCTGTTTTTAGTACCATGGTTAAACGTTCCATAGCTTGTTCTTTCTGTTGAGATTGAGGATAAATAAGCTCAATTAAAGAATGAGAATTTTCTAGATCAGCCAAACTATAACCAGTAATTTGTTTCATTGCTGAGTTAAAAATTAAAAAATTTCCTATTTCATCACTAAGAGTAATTCCTTCATTTACTGTTTCAATTACGGTTAATAATTGCAGACGTTTTTCTTCTATTTCTTGCTGGATTAACTTACGATTGGTAATATCTTGAGCAGTACCAATTAATTTAACTACTTTTCCTTGAGTATCTTTAACCACTTCTCCTCTAGCAGAAATATATCTGAGACTCTGATCATTTTTGCGAAAAAAGCTATATTCAATTTCAAAAGCTTCTCCTTCGGTGACGGCTTTTTTGAATGCATCCTTTAATAATTGTTGATCGTCGGGACTTAAAAAACTAAGATATTCTTCATAATTCGGCTCATTTTCATTCGGTGGTAAACCAACTATTTTAAACAGTTGTTCAGACCAATTAAGTAAACCGGTTTGTAAATCATATTCCCAACTACCTAAATTAGCAATTCTTTGAGCTTGTTTAAGTTGTTGTTCACTTTTTTGTAATTTTAATTCAGTTTCTTTACGTTCACTAATATCTTGAACTGTACCAATAAAATATTTAGGTTGCTTGTTTTCATCCCTTAATAAAGATAGAGAAACTTCAGTCCAAACCAGAAGCTCATTTGAGTTCCAAAAGCATTTTTCTAAACAATAATTATTGATTGTTCCTGTTAATAATTGTTGCCAATAATCTGATTCAGTTTTAAAATGAACCGGATAACTAAAATCCTGATAAAAACGGCCTATAAGATCATTTGGATCATAGCCTAAAATGTGAGCATATCTGTCATTAACTAAGATAAATTTACCCTCTAAATCAATTAAACAAACACCGACGGCGGCTTGTTCAAAAAGGGAGCGAAAACGAGCTTCACTTTCTTGTTTTGCTTCTTCGGCCTGTTTTCGTTCGGTAATATTATTAATTATGCCAATAATTGTTTTTTCTTCGCTAGACATACTGGCACTAATTTCTACCCAACAAAAGTTGCCATTTTTGGTAATTATTTCAGATTGAGTATAACAAGATATTTTTTCACCTGTTAGTAATTCTTTTAATTGATCTTGACAAAATTTTCTTTGTTGTAAAGGAATAAAATCTAAAAACTTTTTACCTAATGTTTCTGCGGCCGTAAATCCTGTTATTTGTGTCCAGGCCTGATTAATAAATAACCAATTTCCCATGGAATCTAATTGAAATACAATTTCCGTTAAATTATCCATTAAATGATCATATTTTTGCAGAATTTGCTGGCGTTTTTGACTTTCAATTAACAACTGAGCGTTGGTATTTCTCAATTGATTAGTGCGTTCTCTGACTCGATTTTCTAAAGTTTGTTTGGCTTCTTGTAGAGCAATTTGATGGAGTTTTAATTCGGTAATATTAGTGATCATGGCTAAAGTACCAATGGGAATATTACCATGATCTGAAAGTGCATTAGTAGCCACCATTGTATAAATAATTTCGCCATTTTTTTGGCGCATTTTCACTTCTTTATATTCTTTTTTTAAAGAATATAATTCTAAATTACAATCACTTTCATTACAAAAAAATGATTCACTCAAAAAATCAAACCAATTTTTTTGTAACATTTCTTCTCTGTCATAACCTAACATTTTCGCTATTGTTGCATTAACAAATACCACTTGACTA
This sequence comes from Synechococcales cyanobacterium S06, assembly GCA_011391125.1. Classification (GTDB taxonomy): domain Bacteria; phylum Cyanobacteriota; class Cyanobacteriia; order Cyanobacteriales; family JAABRE01; genus JAABRE01. Next base: position 67,104 of record JAABRE010000003.1, on the reverse strand, counting down.
AGATTATTAATAACCAAAACACCCTCGTTAGTAGTTTCGATTAAACGGCGATAATTTTCCTCACTTTTTTGTAAATTTTTCCAAGCAGTTTCTGATTCAGTAATATCTTCTATATGTACCATAATTAAATCCGGTGGTACAAATGCAGAATTTATAATCAATATCTTATTTTCATTAGTAGATAACATCCGATAAGTCATCTTTTTTTTGATGACTTGTTGCTGGTTAAAACATTGCTCAAAATCAGCTACAATTTCTGGTACATTTGCATACAGAGAACTAGCGGTTTCATTCAAGAAATTAGCAATAGTTCCTTGGGTAAAATTAAAAGCAGCAAAGTTATAATCAATTAAAATAAAATCATCTTCCCTTTTCTGCCAAGTAAAAGTAGGAATAGGAATAGCTTGATATTGACTCCTAAATTTTTCTTCACTAATAGCTAAAGCAGTTTCTAGTATTTTTTTATGAGTAATATCTCGGTCTATTCCAGTCATATAAATAGGATTTTTATGCTCGTCAAATAAGACTTTTCCCCTACTTAAACAATAACGAATATCACCGTTAGGTTTAATAAATCTAAACTCAATTTTATAGGGAATATTCTCTTCTATTGCTTGGTTAATTGCGGCTAAAACTTGCTCTTTATCTTCGGGATGTATTAATTCTAAAAAGGTCTCATAATTGAGCTTAAAATTCTCTAATTCAAGGCCAAATAATTTTAATAAACTAGGAGACCAAGTAATTTCTCCTGTGAGAATATTCCAATCCCAAGTTCCCATTTCGGCCACTTCAAAAGCTAAATTTAATCTTTCTTCAATTTGTTTTGATTTCTGCTCAGTAATCTTTCTTAATTTGATTTCTTGTTTTAATAACTGCTCCGTTTTTTGGCTCTCTTTTTCATTAATTTTTAATTTAAAATCGAAGGCTTGATTTTCTTTGATTATTTCATTTTTAGCTGGTAAAACTAATAAAAATCCTGTCCAAATTATGAGACTATTTTCGATTTCAGGAGTAATAGTGACCTGTAAAGATTTCATTTTCCCTGATTTAGTAATAATCCGGCCGGTAAATTGCCAAGATGTCAGCAATTTTTGAGAATCCTTAAATGAGGAGATTAATTGAGGTAAATCTTCGGGATGAATTAGAGATAATAATAAACGCCAATTATTAATACTCTCTTTTTTTTCTAATTCATATATTTCGGCAATACTATCACTAATATAGATAAAATTAACCTGATTATGGCTCTGATTTAGCTCAGTTTTATAAACAAAAATACCACTTAAATTAACAATAGTTTCTTGATTTATTCCTAATTCCGTCGCTTTAATTGTTTGCAAAAATACTAAATTTTTTAAGAGATTTTTAGTTAGATCCTTCCCTAAAAAATGATATTGTAATAAATGATTATCTTGATCAAAAATACCTTCAACCTGCCAGCACTGCCATAAATTTAAGTGAAGATTATAATATTCATATTCAATAATTGGATTTTTTGAAGTAATATGAGAAAGTAAACTATGTTCCTGTTCTTTTGAAATAAAAGGGAATTTTGTTCCCACTAATTCCGGCAAAGATTGACTAACATGGTTACAATAAGAATTATTGACCCAAGTAATAGTTCCATCGGTTAAACATTGGCAATACATTTGTTTATTATTTTGCAAATTACGCCAGTAAAACCTATGTAGTTCCTGTAAATTTTTCGCTAAAATTAATTTAGTTTTAGTTTCTTCATTTACTACTATTAATTCGGCTTTTTTTCCGTCATTTAATAAGGGAAAAGAACTAATCGTAACACCTGGTAATCTATTTTGATCTAAGGTTTCTGGCTTGATTTGATTATTGTAGCTGTGACGAGCTAATTGATTAATAGCTAACAAATTTTGAGTTTCTGTGTCTATTACCCACATCGGGAGAGGATGGGATTCAAATATTGTTTGATAGTTGATGACTGACATAGAAAAAAATTTTCCCCTCGGGTTAAAATATTGTTTACTATTCTAACAGTGAATTAATTATTAAGAGATTCTGGGAATACTTAAATTAGAAATACAAAACTTCTCTTTTTTGATTTTTTCAATGCCATAAGCGATGCCATAATAAGAACAATCAGAGATAATCGTTATGTTCAGATTACCAAAAATTATAACTATTAAGGAGAAAATTTTATGTTTATTCTTAAACGAGAAAATGTAGAAATTGTCAATGTTAAATTGGCAGCCCAAGAGCGCAAAATACCAATTCTTAAATATAATGGTCAAACTTTTCGTTTAATCAATGTTTTTCCGACCGAAAAAGCCGAGGAAGCCCTCAATTTTTGGCGAGATTTGGCGGATAATCAGCATAAATTCTGTATTCTCTTGGAGGAAACAGAACGTTATAGCATTTGGGGAAAAGTGAAAATCAAGGCCAAATTACCAGAAAAATCTAATCAAATTCAAGTCAGTCCCTTAATTCAAGCCTTTTTCTTGTTGTTACAAACAATACATTTGGAAATAGAAGATTTATTCGGTACTCGACAAGCAGCCAGGTTTATTGAGGATATTTGCAAGGTAGGTCGAGAGAACAATGTTCCCGAGATGAATGTACCATCTAGAGTAGAACATTTACTGAGGGTTGATCCTTTAGAAGAGACCAATTTGCCTGATTGGCAAGAAGACCATTTAGTATTGACATTTCAAGCTTTACATCGTCTTGGTAAGCAATACTTTGGCAATGTTCATTTTGCTGAAGGTATTGAGGAGGTTATTAAAGATTTACCAAACCAAGATCAAAAACTCTTTTTAGCTTGGCTTAATTATAAATCTTTGAACAAATTGTGGCATTAAAATCGAAAATTACTTTCGGAATATTGCCATCTATCTCGTTAATTGATTTTCGGTCCAGGAGCTTATTTTTAGTAGTTAAATTGTTAATTAATTTTTACCTATTTAATTTACAAGTAATCTTCATCTAATTTTTTACCCATGGGATATTTAAGATCATAGTTAATAAGAAAGTCCAATTCTTAGTCAGAAAATCCGTAATATTCAGTTAATATTTTATCTATTTCATTTCTGATTGGTTTTAATTTCGGTTATACCTGTTTGTTTTTGTTTCCTGACCAAAGAAAGCGGTGTAAAGCTTCCCCTTTTATTTACCAGTGAACAGTGAACAGATAATTTATAACCGATAACTGATAACTGAAATGACTATTTTTATCTATATCTTGAAGATATTTCTTACTTAATTTAATCACTTTCTGAGCGAATAAAGCTGATTTTGGAATCGGAAAATTATCAACATCATAAAAGTTTAAATCATGACAATTATAGTTAATTGTGTACCACCACCAAAATAAATTACTACTTAAAACCTGTTGTTTTTGTCTAGGTACTAGGAGAAATGTTTAATTTTTGTTAATTTTAACCTTTCTACCTCTGTAATGAGTCAATAATTGAGTTACGCTTAAGTGGTTTTTAACTTAGATTTGTAGATGAAAAACAAAATCAAAAATTGGTCTTGGTTACTGCTGGGCTTTTCCCTAGCCTCCTTAATCAGTGTTGCACCAGTTCGTACAAATGCTCAAACACCCAGAACAGAAGTTAACATTAGTACGGCTAATGAGTCTGGAGAATATTATGCGATCGCCAAAGATATTGAAAGATTAGCTGCGTCCAAAGGTATTGATGTGGATGTCGTTCCCACCAGAGGTGCTTTACAAAATATCGTTGATGTTTATGAGCATGAAAGTTTGCCCTTAGGAATAAGCCAAACCGATGTCCTCGCTTTTTTAAACCTTTTTGCGAATGATAATGAAGATATTCGTCGTCAAGCTGAATCCTTACGAGCGGTTTTACCTCTTTACGAAGAATATGTTCACCTAATTACGCGTAAAGACATCAAAACATTCACCGATTTGAATGGTAAGCGCATTTCCATTGGGGAATCAGGAAGTGGTACAAGTTTAACTGCGAGCAACTTACTATATTTAGGTGGAATCAAACCTGCGGAATTAAAAACCATGGAAATTCGCCGAGGAATTGATGCTCTGCGTAACGGCGAAGTAGATGCTGTATTCTATGTTGTGGGTACTCCGGCCGCAGTTTTAGAAAAAGAGATTGTCGCTGAAGATAATTTCCATTTAATTAACGAATTAATCTTTTGGTCAGAGGATGACGAATTTTATAAGCAAATATATCCTTCTGTGAACCTTCCGGCTAAAACCTATAGTTGGCAACCAGAACCCGTGAGAAGTATCGCTGTAAAATCGGTTCTTTTCACCACAGATACTCAAGAATGTTCGCAGATTGAACCCCTGGTTAAACTGGTGCATGAAAATCTTGCTTGGTTACAGCAAAATGGTGAACCGATTTGGAAAAGAGTAACCTTTAAGCTTCCTGAAAACCAGAACAAAACTCTCATTTCTCCTTGTGTAGCTAAGTATTTTGAATAAATAATTGAGGTAAGCATTCATGTTTAATAAAACCAACCTAGGGTTAATTGTCTTGATGACTTTGGCTATGGTTTTCAGAGTCATTCCTGTTGAGGCTAGTTCCAGTCGTCAGATCACCTGCGAATCTAAAGACGATCGCTACAGATTTTGCAACACCAACACCCGTGGCGGAGTTCGTCTTGTCCGGCAATTAAGTGATACTTCTTGTCGTAAAAACTCTAGTTGGGGCTACGAGCGGGACGGAATTTGGGTCGATAATGGTTGTCGGGCCGTATTTGAAGTTAGAAATTACAATAATAATTCAAATAGTAACAATAATCATTCTAATAACAATACCGCAGCCATCGTTGGTGGTGCTTTAGTTGTAGGAGCAGTAGTGGCCGCTCTGGCCTCCTCTGATAATAATAGCAATTCTAATACGGTTAAATGTGAATCTAACAACAATGATTATCAATATTGTCGGGTTAGAACAGACAATCGAGTTACCCTAAAACGTCAATTGAGTAGTAATGGTTGCTGGGAAGGAAGTACCTGGGGTTATGATCGAGACGGAATTTGGGTGGATCAAGGTTGTCGAGCTGAATTCCGTGTGCGATAATTTTTAGATTGGTGCGATTCGTTTCTGTAAAAGTGGAAGTAATTATTTGACGAAATTCTTACTTCTTACTTCGTGAAAAATAGAAGATATCATTCTCCTAATGTAAATGTTTCTAAGAAATCCTTAGGGAAACTAACATCGATAGAATTACCAATTTTTCTTAATTTTAAAGTTTGCTTGACTTTTGGATTTAATAATTTTATTAGTACTGTGGTTACAATTATAACCCTAAAAATCATTGTATTTTCGAGAAATCCGATTTCTGCAATAATAAGATTTGTAACAAACCCTTGACACTCCCCTTAACTGGAGACTTTAGCCTGATTGTAAGGTGCGTCAGATTTTCAATTTAAGTATGTAATGACTAATTTGTCTGTCTGACTGACCCACCGAAACGAAGGAGGTTGTAATTATGGACAATGTACAGTTGAAGTTACAGGGGATGGGTTGCGCAGCTTGTGCAGGTAAAATCGAAAAAGCAATTAATAAAACTGCGGGAGTAATTAATTGTAATGTTAATTTTGCGGCCGAACAAGCTACGGTTAATTTTAACAGTAAAGAGACTAATTTAACGGCGATACAATCGGCAATTGTTAACGCTGGTTATGGTTCACAGGTATTAGAAAATATTGAGATAAAATCCGAGGAAAAAAGACAGGAAAGCGAGGAAAAATTACTGTTAAATAAGGTTATTTTTGGGGGAATAATTAGCAGTATTTTAGTATTTGGTGGCCTACCCATGATGACGGGATTAAATATACCGTTTATTCCCCATTGGTTACACAATTTTTGGTTGCAATTAATCCTTACTACTCCGGTGATGGTTTGGTGTGGAGAATCATTTTTTAGAGGTGCTTATAAAAGCGCTAAAAATTTTGATACTAATATGAATACTTTAGTCGCTTTAGGTACAGGAGTAGCTTATTTATATTCCCTTTTTGCGACATTTTTTCCCCATTTTTTGGCACAACAAGGGTTAGAGATTGCCGTATATTATGAAACTGCCGCAGTTTTAATTACTTTAATCCTATTAGGCCGTTACTTAGAACATAAAGCCCGAGGAAAAACCTCCGCAGCGATTAAAAAGTTAATGGGTTTACAACCGAAAACTGCTACGGTTATTAGAAATAATGAAATTATGGAAATTGATATAAATCAAGTGGTTATTAATGACATAATTTTAGTTAAACCAGGGGAAAAAATTCCTGTGGATGGTGAAATAGTGGAGGGAGAATCTACCATAGATGAATCCATGGTAACTGGAGAATCAATTCCCATTAACAAACAGTTAGGCGATCAAGTTATTGGCGCAACAATTAATAAAACTGGTAGCTTTAAATTTAAAGCTTTAAGAATAGGAAAAGACACCTTTTTGGCGCAAATTGTTAAGTTAGTGCAGGAAGCACAAGGTAGTAAAGCTAATATTCAGAGACTCGCAGATCAGGTAACCAGTGTGTTTGTTCCTGTGGTAATTGTGATCGCCATTATGACCTTTTTTAGCTGGTATTTATTCACCCAGAATTTAACCTTAGCTATGATTACCAGTGTGGGTGTTTTAATAATAGCTTGTCCCTGCGCTTTAGGGTTAGCCACTCCCACTTCTATCATGGTGGGTACAGGAATTGGTGCTGAACATGGTATCCTCATCAAAGATGCCCAAAGTTTGGAATTGGCACATAAAATTAATACCATTGTCCTCGATAAAACTGGTACTTTAACTGAGGGTAAACCCACGGTAACAAACTATATTACTGTTAAGGGTGTAAGTGAAAATAACGAGTTAAAATTACTAGAATTAGCCGCTAGTATTGAGCAGAATTCAGAACATCCTTTAGCAGAATCTGTGGTTAATTATGCTAAATCTCAGGGAATTTCTACTATTCCTAATTGTACTAAGTTTGAAGCGATCGCCGGCCAAGGTGTGCAAGGTTATGTTAATAGTAATTTAGTCCAAATTGGCACTAAAATTTGGTTTCAAGAAATAGGAATTGACACCGAAATCTTAACGGAATTTGAGCATAAATTAGAAAGTGAAGCAAAAACAGTCATTTGGTTAGCAATTGATGGCAAAATTGAGGCCTTATTTGCCATTTCAGACCAGTTAAAAACCACTTCCACAGCAGTAGTAAAAAAATTGCAAAAAATTGGTTTAGAAGTGGTTATGTTAACGGGAGATAATCAAAAAACAGCCGAATCGATCGCCTTTCAAGCTAATATTAAAAAAGTATTCGCCCAAGTACGACCAGAACAAAAAGCCGACACCATTAAACTATTACAAAAACAAGGCAAAATCGTGGCTATGGTCGGCGATGGCATCAACGATGCTCCCGCACTGGCTCAAGCTGATGTGGGAATCGCCATCGGGACAGGCACAGATGTGGCGATCGCAGCCAGTGATATTACCCTAATTTCTGGCGATTTACAAGGTATAATAACAGCGATAAAATTAAGCCATGCTACCATTAAAAATATTAAAGAAAACCTCTTTTTTGCCTTCATTTATAACAGTATCGGTATCCCCATTGCGGCAGGTATTTTATACCCATTTTTTGGGATTTTACTTAATCCGATAATTGCTGGTTTTGCGATGGCCATGAGTTCGGTTTCTGTCGTAACAAATGCGTTAAGATTACGCAAATTTTCCGTTAAATAATAACTTTTATTCTCTCAGACAACGGTGCGAAAACGAAAATGTGGAGTGCAGGTAAGGAATCTAAAATAAGTTATTTATCACTAATTTCTACCATCATTTCTCCGGCTTTTAATAATTCTAAAGCTTGGGTAAATGTTTTCGTAAAAATAACTTTTAAATTACGATTAGTAACATTACCACAAGTTATCCATAAAATTTGTGGTGGTGAACCAAATTTATTTACTAAGTCAATGAAATCACTGTCTTTAGTGATAATAATATGGTTAGGCTTTTTAGCCGCTTTAAAAATTTCTCTGTCCTCAGCATTTCTTAAACCTAAATCTTTTAAAGAGATAGCATTAACCCCAAAAGTTTCTGTTAACCAAGCAGCTAATTTGGGCGGAAGTTGAGCGTCAATCCCAAAATTCATGCTATTAATTTACTAAGATTAATTCTCTGAGCTGCTAATAATAAACAAGCTTGAATATCTTCTATTTCTAAGTCGGGAAAATCCTCTAATATTTCTTCAATGGAAACCTTTTCTGCTAACATTTCTAATATGTCACAAACACGAATTCTCATTCCTCTAATACAAGGTTTTCCCCCGCATTGTTTAGGATTATAGGTAATTCGATTTAGTAATTCTAAATTAGCCATTATTGGTAAGTCGATAAGATTAATTTAATAAATTAGATCACATTTTTTACTATCTAAATTATGCTCAACCTTTTTAATCATGGAAAATGTTTCGTTTTTTTAATATTTTTAATTCTCTTAACTCAGTTCAGGTAAAATTATATTATAAATCTCTTAATTATTCGGAATTTTTTAGATATGAGTAAATCTGTAGCTGAAGTGATGACTCCTAATCCGATCACGGTTCAACCCCAAACCCCCCTCCAAGAAGCTATTAAAATTATTGCAGAAAAACGCATTAGTGGTATGCCCGTTGTTGATGACAACAATAGAATTGTGGGAGTGATCTCGGAAACTGATTTGATGTGGAAAGAAACTGGCGTAGAACCCCCACCCTATATCATGATTCTCGATAGTGTCATTTATTTGCAAAATCCCGCCCGTTATGAACAGGAAATTCATAAAGTTTTGGGACAAATTGTTAATGATGTTATGAGCAAAAAAGTGATTAGCATCCATCCTCAGCAAAATTTGCGGGAAGCAGCCAATTTGATGCACGAAAAAAATATTCGCCGACTACCTGTAATTGAGGAAAACACAGGAGAAGTGGTAGGAATACTCACCCGTGGCGATATTATTAGAAGTATGGCTCTTAGTTAGATTACTTCTTCCTTGTTAAGCCCCTACTTTTTACTTTTTACTTGAAATTATGTCTATTACCCCTGAAGCTGTCGAAATTTTGCTTAATTCTGATGATTTTGGCGATCGCCTGCGTGGAATCAACCAATTACGCCAACTTGATCCCCAGATCGCTTTTAATCTCGTTAAACCTTTGTTGACAGACTCCCAAGTTCGAGTGCGTTATGCAGCCGTAAGTCAACTTGATACCCTGGGCAAAGTTAACTTACCAGAATCTTTGGTCTTGTTGCGCGATCGCCTCTACAATGAACCAGAAATCGACGTACAAGCTGCTGCTGCGGATGCCCTTGGCGGTTTAAAACTAATAGAAGCTTACCCCGACTTAGAAAAACTGTATCAAGAAACTTCGGAATGGTTGTTGCAATTTAGCATCATTGCGGCATTAGGAGAATTAGGCGACACGAGGGCATTTGACTTACTCGCCGAAGCGCTTGCCTCAGATACCAGTATCGTGCAAACTGCGGCCATCAGTGCATTAGGGGAATTAGGAGATCGTCGCGCCATCCCGTTGTTGACTCCGTTTGCCGAGAATAAAGATTGGCAAGTGCGTCATCGTGTCGCTCAGGCTTTCGGCAACTTAACCGGTGATGAAGTTAGAGCCACCTTAGAAAAATTGGCTCAAGATGATTTTGAACAAGTAGCCACGGAAGCAAAATATCATCTTAATAGTTAATAGTTGATAGTTGATAGTTGATAGTTGATAGTTAATAGTTGATAGTTGATAGTTGATAGTTAATAGTTGATAGTTGATAGTTGATAGTTGATAGTTGATAGTTGATAGTTAATACTTGATAGTTGATAGTTATTACCTAAAAACCTATTACCTAAAAACCTATTACCTATTACCTATTACCTATTACCTAAAAACCTATTACCTGACTTGGTGCAAGAAGTCTAGTTAATAATTGATAATTAGGGAGTGTGAGCATCTTACTCAATATTCTTATGAATTAATTGTTAATGGTCAATTAAACCATAATTAAATAAAGAACTAATGGTTACTTGATCTCGGCCATTTTCTTTAGCTTCAGACAAAGCTGCCAACGCTGCATCTAATAATTGCTCAGGATTATTTTCCTGATTAGGAATCATCGTAGCTAACCCTAAACTAACGGTCATAAAACGGGGAATACCTAATACTTTATTACTTTGAGGTATTTTTAAATCCCTCACTTTATCTCTAATTTTGGCCGCAATTTGAAAAGCAATATAAACATCAGCATCCGGCAAAATAATTGCCAATTCTTCTCCACCATAACGAGCAATTAAATCCCTTGAAGCTCTCACTGATTGCTGCACAATCTTAGCAATTTGCTTTAAACATTCATCACCGGCTGGAAGTCCATAACTATCATTATAAATTTTCAAAAAATCTAAGTCACAGATGATGATTGATAGAGGTTTTTTTCCCCTCATTAATTTGTCCCAATTATATTGTAAATGCTTGTTAAAATAATGACGATTAGCAACCTGAGTTAACTCATCAATCTGTGATAAATTACGCAAAGCTTCGTTTTCTTGCTGTAATTCATAAATAATTTTTGACTCAAAAGTTAAATTAAGTTGAGATAACTTAGTTTGAAAATATTGGGCATACAAATTACAACTAGGAATAATATTATTTTCATCGCAAATAATTAAACCCATCGCATCTAATTTATCAATTAACTTTTCACTAAAAATATTACGATTAATCTTATCATGATGATTAATTATTTTGAGAAAAGTCTGATTAAGTTCGGTATTTTGCTTGAGATTTGCCAAAATTATTTGTAAGTGATTAGCATAAATACTGTCATTAGAAAAAACGTTAGCTAAAATATTTTCTAAGGTTAAGTTTTCATGGTTTTGTTGAGCTTGAAATAAGTTATATAAAGCTATTTGGATGAGATAAGGATGACCTCCTACCATTTCTAGTAAATTTATCATCTCTGATAATTTAAGTTTTTCTAATCCATAACGTTTCATTAAAACTTTAACTTGTTCTAAATTTAAAGGTGTTAATTTTAACAAAAGACCGATATTAAAAGGGGAATGATTGAGATTTATGGGAATATATATTTCGGTGGAATAGGCCACCACTAAACGTAATTTTTCCCAAGTTTTAATTTGTTTTCCCTGTTCATACCAATACCGTAATAAAGAGAAAAAATCCTCAGCCAAATCGGGATATTCAAACAGTCGATTTACTTCGTTTAAAGCTAAGACTAAAGGAGTATTAATTTGTTCTAAAATGGCGACTTGCACATAAATACTGCAACTAACTTTACTACCAATATCATCATTCCAATAATCATTTATTTTTGAGAAAACACCTAATTCCCTAGCCATATTAAGACTTAACCAACGCAACAGTTGATCGATACTTGCAAATACCGATTTATCAGCTTGTTGAAAATCAATGGTTACAGTCTGATAATTTAATTTTTTCGCCTGATTTAAAATACGCAAAATTAAGGAACTCTTACCATATTTTTCCGAGCCTTTAATTCTAATTAAACTACAGGGTTTAACAATTTCTTCATAAGCAAGTTTTTCTAAAGGTGGTCTTTCAATATATAAAGGACAATCAATGGGTAAAGGATAATCAGGGTATGCTAGATATTTTATTAACGTTTGAGTATCTAATTTATTCAGTAACTTCTGCTCAATTTCTGTTAATTGTTTTGGTTCTAATGTACAGCGAAAATTATTTTTTCCTAACTCGAATCCCCAAATTTTTGTTAAACAATTCCATAAATGAGAAGCAATTCTTCTAATATATTCTTGTTTATAATGTAAGTCGTTAGCAATATTAGCATAAGTTTTTCCCTCCCAAGTTTGTCGCAAAATTGTCTCTTGTAAGGGAGTTAAATTTTTATCTATATTTACATTTATTATTTGGATAATTTCATCAATGGTCATGTCAGTTATCAGTTACCAGTTATCAGTTATCAGTTACCTGTAGGGGTTAACGGCCGTTAACCCCTACACTTTCGGTCTTCGGTAGCTTGAAATCAGGAATTATCCTTTTTTTATCCCTTGAGAAAGGGAGGAAACCGAAAACCCCTTTTTTTGGTCAATTAAAGGATTAATTATCTTGAGCTTAATTAGCTTATATTAGAATCTTGTTATGATCAAAAATCGCTACTCCTTAGCTAGGATACAAAATGTAACTTTTTTTTATCTTTACATTTACTGCTAAAATATATTGCTATGTCAGAACCAAAATATTCGGTGATCAATTCTAGTCGTATTTTAAATCATCAAGTAGCCTCCTTGCTACTATACCAATCCATTTTTGCTCATCCGGTGGGAAAAGCTTTTGTCAATCTCTTGAATACTTTTCACAGCAATGAGGAAAGTACCTCTACTTCGAGATTACCTTCAGTCATGTGTTTACAAGCTTACGGTAGTTGGTTTACCACTTTAGCCGCAACTAAACAAAGTTGGCAAGAATATCTCATTCGACAAATTTTACGTAATGACAACCCTTTCAGTTTACAGGTTCAACAAACTTCGTTAGATAAATTACCTCAAGCTTTAATCGCTGCGGTGCAAAATGATTTGCAAACGTTACAGAATATCTATAATTGTACCACCGAGAAGATTAGCCAATGGGTCAAAACAGCTTCCCAATTACAAGATAATCCCATTGCTTGGGATTTACCGATCCAAAATAAGGAGCTAACTTTCCTCTTAAAATATGAAAATTGGGCCGATGCTTTACCCGAATTAGCATCATATTATCGCCAAAATGGTACGGGTATTTTTGCTGAATATGGAGCGTTTCGTTGGCAAGAAAATAGTTTATTGGGCATTAATAATCCCGATCCCATTCAGTTAAATTCCCTCGTGGGTTATGAAGTTCAAAAAAATGCTTTAATTCAAAATACGGAATTTTTATTAGCTGGTTATTCCGCCCTCAATGTTTTATTATATGGTAGTAGAGGCTCTGGTAAATCTTCTCTTATTAAGGCGTTATTACACCAATATAAATCACAAGGTTTAAGATTAATTGAACTTAATAAATCCCAATTAAAAGACTTACCCATTATTACTGAACAATTAGCTAATTTACCCCAAAAATTTATCATTTTTGTCGATGATTTATCCTTTGAAGAAGATGACGATTCTTTTAAAGCTTTAAAAGTTGTTTTAGAAGGTAGTTTAACTAAGAAACCAGAAAATGTGGTCGTTTATGCCACCTCTAATCGTCGTCATTTGGTGAGGGAATTTTTTGCCGATCGCCCCCAACTTCAAGATAACTCGGAAATCCACGCTTGGGATACGGTACAGGAAAAACTGTCCTTTGGCGATCGTTTTGGGCTAACTTTGACCTTTACTCCAGCAAGCCAAGACACCTACCTAGAAATAGTGAATCATTTAGCCAAGGAAAGTGGAATTAATATCGATCAAGCTGACTTAGAATATAAAGCCAAACAGTGGGCTACTCGTCATAACGGTAGATCAGGACGTACAGCGAAACAATTTATCGACTTTTTTCAAGGAGAAATAAATAGTTGATAGTTGACAGTTGATAGTTGACAGTTGATAGTTGATAGTTGATAGTTGATAGTTGATAGTTATTTTTAACTGATAACTGAAATGGCCCTCTACTTAGTTGATAATTAATAATTAATAATTAATAATTAATAATAATTAATTATTAATTATTAATTGCGCAAAAGTATTAATAGGAATAGCCCAACTAGAACGAGTCATAATTTGCTTATCTTCAGGGGAAGGTTGATCACCATCTTGGTATAAATAAGGATCACCCCACAAAGGATAAGCGTGCATTCCATTAATAGCCACAACTTCGCCCGCTACATTCAACACCGGACCACCACTCATTCCCTTTTGAATCAGATTAGTATAGCCAATTTGATAACCATCTAAGAGGGCTTTTTGGGGAATCAGAGTAACTAAACCTTCAGTAAAATTAAAACCATCATCAATTTCCACATCCGCAGTAATAGGAAAACCAGTCGCAATCACACGATCTCCTGCTTGTAATTTACTAGAATTACCTAATGTGGCTATTTTATATTCCTTATTACTGCTAAATTTTAATAAACCTAAATCATAATGCTCAAATTTAGGATTAGGAATGATAAAAGCGGGATAAATTGTACCATCTTCGGTTTTAATACGGTAATCACTTTTACCTTTTCTTAACACATGATCATTGGTTACCACTGTATAAAAGTCATTTTTCCTTTTAATAATAATTCCTGAACCAGAAGTATTTCCTGAGTAAATTTTCACCGTAATTCCACGGGCTAAAGTTTTCAATTCTTCTGAATTATAGTTAGACCCAGACCGTTCTATTGCTTCTGATGAAGAATTAGTTGACAGTTCAGAAGCAGCAATTTTTAATGGATAAAACGGTGACATTAAAGCCACAAAAACAATTGTAATAGTAATAATCTTATTCATTTTAATAAACTAATTTTATTTGAGATTCTATTTTGATTATATACTTGACAAGGTTAAAATTTGAGAATATTGATCAAAAAATAGCTCGCTTTTCTTCCCTATTACCTATTACCTATTATAGCATTTTAAGTTGATATTTTGCCTCTTTTTCCCCCCTCTCCCTTTGGGATGAGGGGGGTAGGGGGGTGAGGGCTTGTATCTCATTTAATCCGAATCTGCTATATCTCTTCCCTATTAGCTCAGTCGATGGTTTGATAAGTTGGCCAAATAAAGTCTAATTTTTTGACTATACTTGCCCATTAATTGCAAGCCAAAGCTGGATATTTTGAGAAGGAATGGTTAAACTTTGGCTAAAATTTAACTAAATACCTCCATGTCTGATACATTTACCTATCAAGAACGCTTTAACAATAACTAAAATCTTTTAAATTTATGCGCATTGCCCTTTTTACAGAAACATTTTTACCTAAAGTTGACGGTATTGTTACTCGCTTACGTCACACGGTGGAACACTTACAACGAAATGGCGATCAAGTGTTAGTCGTCTGTCCCGACGGTGGTTTAACTGAATACAAGGGAGCTAAAATTTATGGTGTTTCTGGTGTTCCCCTTCCCATGTATCCAGAATTGAAAATGGCTTTTCCTCGGCCTTCCATTGGTCATGTCTTAGAAGATTTTAAACCAGACCTGATTCATGTGGTTAATCCCGCTATTTTAGGCTTAGGAGGCATTTATTTCGCTAAATCCTTGAATATTCCCCTCGTTGCTTCCTATCATACCCATTTACCCCAGTATTTATCACATTATGGCTTAGGAGCTTTAGAAGGTCTCTTGTGGGAATTACTCAAGGCTGCCCATAATCAAGCTCAATTAAACCTTTGTACTTCTACCGCCATGGTACAGGAATTAGTAAATCACGGCATTGAAAGGGTTGATTTGTGGCAACGGGGAGTTGATACGGAAATGTTTCAACCCCATTTAAGAACTAAACAAATGCGATCGCGCCTTTCCCAAGGATTCCCAGATCATCCCCTCTTTTTATATGTCGGCCGAGTTGCCGCCGAAAAGCAAATTGATGAAATTAAAGGAGTTTTAGAAGCTATCCCCAACTCTCGCTTGGCCATTGTTGGCGATGGACCTGGGAGGGAGGACTTAGAGGCACATTTTGCCGGAACTAATACCCATTTTGTCGGTTATCTACACGGTTTAGAACTTGGTTCGGCTTATGCTTCGGCCGATGCCTTTATTTTTCCTTCTCGCACCGAAACCCTCGGTTTAGTGCTTCTCGAAGCTATGGCCGCAGGTTGTCCGGTGGTGGCCGCTGCCAGCGGTGGTATTACTGATATTGTCACCGATGGCGTTAATGGCTATCTTTTCGAGCCCCATGACCCCCAAGGGGCGATCGCCGCCACCCAACGTCTGTTAAAGACTTCCTCAGAAAGAGAGATTTTGCGGCAAAATGCCCGTCAAGAAGCCGAAAAATGGGGTTGGGCCGCCTCTACGGCCCAATTACAACGTTATTACCAAGAAGTTCTCTATTCTGCTTCGTTTTCCGCCGCCGCTTAAAAGTTAATTAACCATTGACAATTAAAGTAAAAATAAGGTAAAATCAGAGATTGTGTGTCGAAATCCTGCTCGGAACAGGTTAAGACATTTTTAAAGCCTAAATTTAACTAATGATGATTAATAGTTAGTAGTGAGTAGTTATAAATCAGTAAAAAAACTTGTCAACTATCAACTATCAACTGTCAACTAAACTTAGGCTACCTGTACGGCCAATTATTGAGAAAAATATCTATGACTTACGCGATTATCGAAACTGGTGGAAAACAAATGCGGGTTGAACCCGGTCGTTTTTATGAGATTGAATTACTTCCTGTAGAAGAAGAAAGCGATTACACCATTGATAAAGTATTACTGGTCCACGATGAAAATAACATCACGGTAGGACAACCTTATGTCGAAGGTGCTACCGTAGAAGGTACAGTATTAAGACATTGGCGGGCTAAAAAGGTTTTAGTCTATAAAATGCAGCCTAAAAAGAAAACCCGCAAAAAACGCGGTCACAGACAAGAAATGACCCGTTTTCTGATTAATTCCATCAGTGTTAACGGTAATGTGATTGCCACAGCACCGGAGCAACCTGAAAACAGCGCCGAAACTGAAAATAGCGCCGAATAGATTAATTATCATCCATTAACTTTAAGGAGGACACAATGGCTCATAAGAAGGGTACTGGTAGTACAAGAAACGGTCGCGACTCTAATTCTAAACGCTTAGGTGTTAAACGTTTCGGCGGTCAAGTTGTCAAAGCAGGCAATATCTTGATTCGTCAACGTGGCACAAAAGTTCACCCCGGCAATAATGTTGGCCGTGGTAACGATGACACTTTATTTGCCTTAATTGACGGTGTTGTTAAATTTGAATACAAAGATAAAACTCGTCGTAAAATAAGTGTTTATCCCGTTGCAGTCGCAAGCTAAAAAAGCACTTTTGAGCATCAGAAAAACACCTCAGTAATGGGGTGTTTTTTTCTAGTTTTGCTCACAATTCTTAATAATTATACTTGGTCAGATTATCACATTGCTAATTAACAATTACCACAGAAATCAGATTTTTAAGCAAAATTTTTAACAAGATGTTTCAACCGTGGAGATTTGTCCGTAATTTAACTCAGAAGCTACAGAAAAGTAAACAGTAGTTAAGTCGTTATACTGACTCTCTAGTATTACCAATAATCGCCAATTTAGGAGAAATATTTTGGCAATATTGAGAGTATAATTAAATTAATCTCGACTTTTGTCTAAAATTACATACCAAATTTAAGTATCTGTTTAAAATTTTGGCTCAAATAATCAATAATTGCCAAAACTGACTATTTAAGATTAATAAAAATAAGGGGAAAAAAACTAAAAAGATGACCAGGATTTTAGTTATTGAAGATGAACCACAAATAAGAGCTAACATTCAACAAATTTTAGAATTCGCTGATTTTGAAAGTTGGCCTGCGGGTAATGGGGTAGAGGGCTTAGAAATGGCTAAAAAACATTTACCAGATTTAATTATTTGTGATATTATGATGCCGGAAATGGATGGCTATTCCGTAATTACAGCCTTACGTCAAGATGCGAAAACAGCCACCATTCCTTTTATTTTTTTGACAGCAAAAGTGGATCGAGGTGATATTCGTCAAGGAATGAATTTAGGGGCGGATGATTACTTGATGAAACCTTTCACACCAGAAGAATTATTAGATGCTGTTAATACTAGATTGGCAAAAAGTGCTCGTTTAAGTGAATCATTCCAAGAACAAATAGAAGAATATAAATTTGAAGCTGATTATTATAAATTCCATGATAATTTAACTGGACTTCCTAGTGAAGTTGTCTTTCAAGAAAACTTTTCTTATCTACAAAAAGAGGCGGCACAACGGCAAAATTTTCTTCCTTTATGGTTAATTGGATTGGGACAATTAGATTCTATTAATAGTATTTTTGGATCAGTGATTGGTAATTATTTGATTAAAACTATTGCTGAACGTTTATCTAATTATCTCTTTAAAGAAAATCAGGATACATTAGCAATTATTTCTTATTTAGGAGGTGATCGCTTTGCCATTTTAGGTCAGCCTGTGGCTGACTTAAATGAAATCAAACACATCGGCCAAGATATTATTAAAACTTTATATTCCTCTTTTGAAATTAATAAGAATGAGATATTTATTCGGCCTAGTATTGGTATTACTTTCTCTCAAAATGGGAAAAAAAGTTTAAACCAATTATTAGTTCAAGCTGAAGTGGCCATGAAAGAAGTTCAAAAAAGGGGGGGTAATAATTATCAATTTTATAAACCAACAATGGAGTTAATTTCTGCGAGAATATTTACCTTAGAAAATGATTTATATCATGTTTTAGAAAGGAAAGAATTAGAGGTTTTTTATCAGCCTCAAATTGATCTTCGTAACGGAAAAATTGTTGGTTTAGAAGCTTTGATTCGTTGGCATCATCCTCAATTGGGATTAATTTATCCCGGTGAATTTCTTAATTTTGCGGAAAGAAATGGCTTAATTTCGACAATTGATCAATGGGTTTTAAATAAGGCCTGTAAGCAACTTGCGAGCTGGAAAAAAGAAGGAATTTCTGGGTTAAAAATGTCAGTGAATATCTCAAAAGCTGAGTTTTTTAAATCTAATTTTTGTCAAGTAATTAAGCATATTTTGACAGCCACAGGTATCGAGGCCAATTGTTTGGAATTAGAACTAACGGAAACGGTCTTAAGTAATAATTTAGAACAAACTAAGCAAGTTATGTCTGAATTGAGTTCATTTGGGATTAAATTAGCACTTGATGATTTGGGAACGGGTTATTCCTCCTTTAATTATTTAGCAAATTTACCTTTTAATACCTTGAAAATTGATCGTTCTTTTATCAGCCAGATTAATAATAATCCTCATAGTATTACGGTAATTAAAGGAATCATAAAAATCGCTCAAGATTTAGGGCTTAATATTGGGGTTAAAGGTATTGAAACACCAGCAGAATTAACCTTTTTACAACGAGAAAAATGTCAATTTGGCCAAGGTTATTTATTTAGCCATCCGATTACGGCTTCTGAATTTAAAACATTTTTTGATTTTGTGGCTAGTATTTCCTTAAATTCAGCTCAAGGATACCAAGGATTTTGGAGCAATTATTATCGAGGTGAAATAGCTAAAATTAGAGCTGATCAAGTTTAAATCAAGGGGTTAAATCCGAATTATTTATATTAAGGAGTAATTACGTCATGAAAAAAATTCTTGTTATTGAAGATGAATCTGCGATCAGAGCGAATATCGAACAAATTTTACATTTAGCCGGTTTTGATCCCCTTGTTGCAGTGGATGGTGCCGAAGGTTTAGAGTTAGCTAAACAAACCATTCCCGACCTAATTTTATGCGATATAATGATGCCGAAAATGGATGGTTATGGTGTTTTAAAAAGTATTAGAAAAGACGAACAAACCGCCTTAATTCCTTTCATTTTTTTAACAGCTAAAGTGGATAAAAGTGATATGCGTCAAGGGATAGAAATTGGCGGCGATGATTACTTGACTAAACCTTTTACACCTGAAGAATTATTAGGTGCAATTAATGCTTGTTTCAAAAAACAGGAGACAATTCAGCATCATTATCAAGAGGAAATTGCTCAAATTTCTAAGGAAATTAGTTCCTCCCTTTCCCATGAATTAAATACTCCCTTAAATGGAATGATTTTATCAGCAGAATTTTTGAAACAATTTTATCATAATTTAAATGATGAAGAGATCGAAGAAATAACTGACGGATTTATAACTTCTAGTTTAAGGTTAGAAAAACTAACTAAAAATTTTCTGCTTTATGCGAATCTTGAATTAACGACGAAAAACCCGGAGAAATTGAAACAAATAAGAGAATCAATCATTCCCTGTCAAACTAAAAATATTTTAAATTTTGTCTCCTTAGAACAAGCTAAAAAATGGGAACGAACAACGGATTTAGAATTAGATGTCGAGGAAAAAATTATCCAAATTTCCGAAGAACATTTTAAGAAAATTGTCAGTGAATTGGTTGATAATGCTTTTAAATTTTCGCCTCCTGGAACTCCTGTTAAAATTACGACGAAAGTGAAAAAACAGGAATTTCATTTATTTATTAGTAATGAAGGCCGAGGAATGTCCCCTGAACAAATCCAAAAAATAGGTCCTTATAGGCAGTTTGAGCGCCAACTTTATGAGCAACAAGGTTCAGGATTAGGTTTAGCAATGGTTCAGAAATTACTCGAAATATATCAAGGAAAATTATTCATCAATAGTATAGTAGGAAAACAAACCACAGTTCAGATTATTTTACCAATAAATAGCAGTATTTGCGAAGATTCCCTTGACACTTTTTCCTTGTAATTAATTAAATTAACCTCATTTTTAGTTGGTAATTATCATGAATACAAATTTATCTACTAATAACACAATTTCTGATTTAGACTTTAGTAAATCATCTTTTCTTGAGTCGATTTCCGTTCAATCTGTGATTGAATATTCTCCTGTGATGGTGTCACCTCAAACCTGTTTATTAGAAGTTTTAACTTTATTGAATCAAACTAATGATAATTGTACGATTGCACCTGAATTAACCACTAATGAAAGTCAAAAATTGACAATTAGTTGTGTTTTAGTGGTAGAAAATAATCAGTTAATTGGTTTATTAACTGAACGAGATATATTAAGATTAACGGTAGAGAATATAGATTTTAAACTGGTTACAGTAGATCAGGTAATGACTCGGAAGTTAATTACTTTGAAAGAATCAGAGTTAAAAGATATTTTTATCCCTTTAAATTTATTTCGTCAATATAAGATTAGACATCTTCCTATTCTGGATAATCAAAATCAGATTATCGGTTTAATTTCCACCGAATCTATACGTCAAATTTTACGACCGACTGATTTACTTAAACTCAGAAAAATTAAAGAAATAATGACCTCAAAGGTTATTTGTGCTACACCGGAAACCTCCTTATTAAAAATAGCTGAGTTATTAAATCATTATAAAATTAGTTCGGTGGTAATTACTCAAGAAAAAACGAAGCATATTCCCCTTGGTTTAATTACTGAAAGTGATATTGTCCAATCTCAAGTATTTGGCTTAAATTTGGACACAGTTGAAGCAAGTTCTTTGATCAATTTACCTTTATTTTATTTAACACCAGAACATTATTTATGGGATGCTCAACAAGAAATGCTCCAACGTAAAGTTAATCATTTGATAATTTGTAATCAAGGGGGAGAATTGCAAGGAATTGTTAGTCGTACGTCTATTTTACAATCATTAAACCCGGTGGAAATGTCCTTACTGATTAATATTTTACAAAATAAAATAACTCTTTTAGAAGAGGAAAAAAAAGAGTTATTTTATATTAAAAATGAACAGGAAAATATAGATCATAGTAAAAAAATAATTCAAGTTTTATTAGTAGAAGATTCTCGTACAGAGGCCACCATTATTACTAAAATATTGCAGAATAAAAATCCTTTTATTTTAGAAATATCCGTTACTCATGTTTTAACTTTACAAGAGGCTTTAACGGAATTAAATAAGAACACATTTGAGGTGATTATTTTGGATTTAAACTTACCTGATAGTCAGGAATTAGACACCTTATTAATAGTAAAAAAACACTGTCCAGATATTCCTGTTGTGGTGTTAAGTTCCATGGTAGCTGATGAAGTTGATTTTCCGTTGCGGTGCTTGCATTACGGAGCACAAGATTACTTAACCAAAGATGATTTTCTCAGTGGAATTAATAGTAATAAGCAATTATTAATCCGTTCTATTTATTATGCCATTGAGAGAAAAAATATCGAAAAAAAATTACAGAAAAGCAATTTTGAATATAGCGTAGCTAATCGAAAACTAACACAGCAAATCGAAGAACGTAAGCAAATTCAAGCAAGTTTACAGAAGCTCACTAATCAGTTAGAAATACAGGTTAAATCAAGGGTGACAAATTTAAAAGAAGTCTGTGAACAATTAGAAGATGAAGTGAAAAAACGGACCAAAATTGAGGCGGTTTTACGCTTTATTGTCGAGGGAGTTTATCAAGCAAAAGGAGTGAACTTTTTTCAGTCCTTAGTTAAATATATTTCTCAATCTTTAGATATTGAATATATTATCATTGGCAAACTAATTAATAATAATAAAATTAAAACTATTGCTAATTATGCTAACGGTCAAATCCTTGATAATTTTGAATATGATTTAGCTAATACTCCTAGCGAACAAGTAATCAAGAATAAAACTTTTTGTCTCTATAAACAGAATCTTCAAAAACTTTTTCCCCACAGTTTAGTTACAAAGAAACTTAAGTCAGAAAGTTACTTAGGTATTCCACTTCTTGATTCAGAAGGTAAGGTTTTAGGAGTAATAGTAGCTCTGGGAATAAAACCTTTAGAAAATATTGAGTTAAAAAAAGAAATCATGGAAATTTTTGCCACGAGAATTAGTAGCGAATTAGAAAGGATAAATATCCAAAAATCCTTACAAGATAAAACCCAATTACTCAATCAAGTTATTAGTACAGCTAATGAAGGAATTACCATTAATAATATTAAAGGAAAATTTGTGCTTTATAACCCAGCAATGACAGAAATTACTGGTTATTCTCACTCTGAGGCCAATAATAATGAGCGTTATTTTAATTCTTTATATCCAGATGAAAGGGAAAAATTAAAAGCAATTAAGTATCGGACTAAATTACGAGAAAAAAAACCAATTAATAACCTAGAAACCACTATTAAAACTAAATCAGGAGACCAAAAAACCCTCTTAATATCAAGTTCAGTAATTCGGATTCAAAATGAGGAATTATTATTAAGTATTTACCGAGATATTACGGAACGTGTGGAATATGAACAAGCTTTGAAAACCATTAATCAAGAATTAGAATTTAGGGTTAAACTAAGGACAATTGAACTTCAAGCCACGACCTCAAGGTTAACTACTTTAATGGAAAATTTACAACATGGAGTTTTAATTTTAGATGAAACTCAGAGAGTAATTCTTATTAACCAATCTTTTTGTGATATTTTTGAAATTGAGGAGACTCCTGTTACCTTAATTGGTGCTAATTTTTCAGATTTTTTTATCGCTTATCAAGATTATTTTACCACTGAATTTAGTGAACGTTATCAAACAATTATCAATGAACAAAAAATGATAATTAATGAAAAAATTGAATTTCAAGATGGCCGTATCTTTGAAATAGATTATATTCCTATTATTCTTGAACATACTTATTCTGGCAACCTTTGGATGTATCGAGATATCACAGAAAGTAAAAATTATCAAATCACTTTAGAAAAACTCACTAAACAATTACAACGAACTAATAGAGAATTATCTGACTTTAAATTAGCCTTAGATCAAGCCGCCATTGTTGCTATTACGAATCCCAAAGGTGTGATTACTTATGTTAATGATAACTTTTGTGAAATTTCTCAATATAGTAAAGAGGAATTAATTGGTAACAGTCACAAAATGCTTAATTCCGGTTATCATTCACGGGAATTTTGGCACAATTTTTGGCAAACTATTAGTCAGGGAACTATTTGGCGAGGTGAGGTGAAAAATCGCCAAAAAGATGGTACTTTTTATTGGCTTGATACTGTTATTATTCCCTTTTTAAATCATAATAATAAACCTTGGCAATATATTGCTATTCGTTACGATATTACGGCTAAAAAAGAAGCAGAAAATGCCCTCAAAGAAAAATTTGCTGTCATGGAAGCTGCTATTGATGGAATTGCTATTCTTAAAGATGGCAAATACACTTATCTTAATCACTCTCACCTAACTTTATTTGGTTATCATGATTTATCCGAATTAATCGGTAAATCTTGGCAAGAATTATATTCCCAACAGGAAATTAATCGCTTTGAAGAAAATGTCTTTTCCCTTTTAGCTCAAGAAAAACATTGGCAAGGAGAGGCGATCGGTAAGAAAAAAGATGGTAATATTATTCTCGAAGATGTCTCCTTAACTTTAATGGATGATGGTACTTTAATTTGTATTTGTCGAGATATTACGGACAAAAAAATAAGAGAAACTAATTTTCGGACTATTTTTGAACAAGCAGGAGTTGGCATTGTTCTTGTTAGTTTGGATGGGCATTTTCTCAAATTTAATCAGCAATTTATCGACATTTTTGGTTATTCTGAGGAGGAATTACAGGAAAAAATCGTCTTTGATCTGGTTGATCCTGAAGAATTAGAATTCGCAGATCAGGAATTACAATTATTTTTAAAAGGCGAAATTGATCATGTTTCTGAAGATAAACGTTATCGTCACAAAAATGGTTCAGCAATTTGGGTACATTTAAGAAGTTCCCTTGTGAAAACTCCCCTGGGAAAACCAGATTATTTTATTGCTATTTTAGAGGATATTACTAACAAAAAACAAGCGGAAAATGAACGTGATCGTTACTTTGATATTTCGCTTGATCTAATTAGCATTATAAATTTTGAATGCCAATTTAAACGCTTAAATCCTGCTTGGAAAAACACATTAGGTTATACCAGTGAAGATTTAAAATTACACCCTTTTATTGATTTTGTTCATCCCGAAGATCAAGAAAAAACCATCGTAGTTATGGATCACTTAATTACTTCAAAATATCCCTACAAAGTTAATGATTTTGAAAACCGTTATCGTTGTAAAAATGGTGAATATAAATGGATTTCTTGGAACTGTGTTTCCGCTCCTGAAGAACAGTTAATTTATGCGATCGCCCGGGATATTACCGAACGAAAAAACACAGAAATTGCCTTAAAAAAATCCCTAGAAAAAGAACAGGAATTAAATGAATTAAAATCTCGTTTTATTTCCATGACTTCCCATGAATTTAGAACACCTTTAGCAGTTATTGGCTCATCTGTGGGTATTCTGAAAACCTTTGGTCATAAACTTTCAGAAGAACAAAAAAAAGAGCATTTAAGCACAATTCAAACTTACATTAAACATAGTACCACCCTTTTAGATGATATTCTTTTACTTAATCGGGCTGAAACAGGAAAACTATCATTTAATCCGAGTTATTTTGACTTACCAGAATTTTGTCAATCTGTCATTCAAGACTTACAAATTAGCACAGATAAACATAGTTTAATCTTTGCTTTAGAGGGAAAAAATAGAAACAATAATGTTTATCTTGATCAAAAATTAATTCGACAAATTCTGCTCAATTTATTATCTAATAGTATTAAATATTCTGCCCAGGGAGGTCCAATTAATTTAGACTTAATTATGGAGGAGCAAAATATTACCTTTAGAATTAAAGATTCAGGAATTGGTATTCCTCCCGAAGACCAAAAACATTTATTTGAATCATTTCATCGAGCTAATAATGTCGGTACAATTCAAGGAACAGGTTTAGGATTAAGTATTGTGAAAAAATGTGTAGAATTACATCAAGGAGCTATTACTTTTGAAAGCAAAATAAATGAAGGATCAACTTTTATCGTAACAATTCCTTTAACAAATGAGAATTAACTAGGTGTTATAGCAATGCTAAATTAGTTGTAAAAAATTGTTTTTACCAAACCCTTACTGTAGAGATGTTGCAGGCAACGTCTCTACATAACGATATATGATTGCTATATATAGCACTTGCCAAATTTATGAGGACTCTTTTCCCCCTCTCCCTTTGGGATGAGGGGGGTAGGGGGGTGAGGGGTTGTATCTCATTTAATCTGAAAATGCTATAAATAAAAGGTAAAGATTTTTACGGAGAAAAGATATTTAGAAATTTTTTCCCAAGTAAAAATTAGGGCTGTAAGTTATTTTCAATAATAGCAATTTCCTCCTCAGTTAACCCGTATAATTCATAAACCAATAAGTCTATTTCTCTCTCTAATTCACTGGTATTTGTATGAGGATTAGATTTTTTAAGAGTAATAATTTGAGTAACTAAATTTATTAAATTAAATCTCTGTTTTTCCAAGTTTTTAGGGATAGGAAAAATTGCTAATTCATTAACTTTAAACTGAGGAAAAGTACCTCTTTGAAGTTTACCAAATTTGTGAACAAACCAATAAGATATTAACCTTGAGTTTAAAACTCCTAATACTAATTCTGGTTCAATTGTTATGTTAATAACATTCATAGAATTTAAGTCATTTAAGATAGTTTCCTCAGTAAAACTTGCATTAATACAATAGGGAGGTTTTGAGGGAATTTGTCTAACTAAAATTCTTGGGGTAGAAAATAAGTTAAAATTGCCCTTATGTTCAGCTAAATTTTTACCATATTTTAAATATTCTCCACTCCATCCTAAATAATAACGACAAACATCTTTACCTTTTAAATATTTAAGATAACTTTTATCTATTTGGGTTTGAGAATGATAAATTCTTTCTTGTTTCATTTCTTTAGTTTGTGGAGGATTACCTTTACCAATTTCGTAGGCTTTTAAAGCTGATTTTACATCAGCAATTGATTTTAATAAAACTGACTTATTTTCAATTTTATTGATTAAATTAAATGCGTCATCATTTTTGAGAATATTTATATTAATTAGGTAATCTTTTTGGTTAAGAAAATAGTTAGTCTCAGTTTCTTTAATTAAGTTAAATCTATCAGTATATTCTAACAGTGAAATTTTCGATTCTGATTTATAATTATCAAAAATAATTAAAGAAGTATCAACTGCTGCATTATCAAAAATTTGACCTAAACAATTAATAACTTTTATATTCGATTTATTTAAGATAAAATAACGCAAATTTTTATTGGTATTTATGGTTAACCAATTATTAGGAGTTATATAAGCAAAACAACCATTTTCTTTAAGTAATAAACATCCCTTTTCTATAAATAAAGGATATAAATTAACTTGATATTCGGCCAATTCATAATTATTGTATAAATAAGCTTTGCTAGATAGTGTAAAACCTTTTTCATTACTATTTCTAGCAAATATATAAGGAGGATTACCAATTATCACATCAAAACCAACAAAATTACCCTCATTATCTAATACTTCAGGAAACTCGAATCTCCATTCAAATGCTTTTTGATAAATTTTACCAATGTCTAATTCCTCGATTTCAACTGTTAATTTATCAACCTCATTATTTAACTTATTTCTCTGTTTTTCTCTTGCTTTTTTTTCCGCTTTTGACCCCTCAAATAAGCTAATTTGATGCTCTAAATTATACAATTCACCTGCTAATTTTCTTAGTTTAGCTTTTTTAGGCTTACTTTCGGTTAAAGTATCTCTAAATGTCCATTTAAGATTATTAATTAACCTGACTAATTCCCTTTTTTCCTGTTTATTAGTAGCGTTTTTGTAGTTTTTAACCGCATTTTTATAGCTTTCAATATTAGATTGACTCTGTTTTAAAACCTTTTTTAAATCAGAATTTAACTGGAATTTGCTGATTAATGAATTACCACACTTAATATTAATATCAAGATTCGGCAAAGTTTGTAACATTCTCCCCTCACCCTGTGGGAGAGGGGCTGGGGGTGAGGGCAACATTCTCCCCTCACCCTGTGGGAGAGGGGCTGGGGGTGAGGGCAACATTCTCCCCTCACCCTGTGGGAGAGGGGCTGGGGGTGAGGGCAACATTCTTTTCTCTCTCTCCCCCATTTGCAAGGGGGGATCAAGGGGGGTTCGGAAAGGGATATAATAAGCATTTTTAAGGAGTTCAATCCACAATCTTAATCGGCAAATTTTCACCGAATTCTGATTAATATCCACCCCAAATAAACAGTTTTCAATGAGAGTTTGTTTCTCATGAAATAGGGTTTCTTGTATTCTTTGACTTTCTTTGCTTTGCGGATTATATTGAAATAAATTACCATCATCATCGGTAATAATTAATTCATCGTTTACTACTTCAATGTCATAATCCCTTAAAGTTTTACCCTCCTTATCTAACAGGATTTTCAACTCGCTTTTTATGGCAATAAGCTCATTTAAAGCGGAAACTAAAAAGTGACCTGAACCTACTGCTGGATCACAAATTTTGATATTATTAACGATGGAATTGGCCTCTTTTTTGTCAGTAATTAGGTCATATAATTGGTCAATATTTTCGCAATTCCACCCTTTAATTTCGTTAAATTTCTGCAAAATTGCGCGTCGAATTGTCTCTCGACACATATACATAGTAATAAAACCCGGTGTAAAAAATGAACCGTCTTTATAACCATTAATCTTCTCAAAAATTAACCCTAAAACTGACGCATTAATTAAGGTTTTATTGTCTTCTTTTAATATTTCTGATCCCCCATTAACCCCCCCTAACCCCCCCTTTAAAGGGGGGGAACTCTCTCCAAAATCATAACTATTTAAAAACTCAAATAAATATTGCAGAGAATTAATCTTACCACTGCATTTTTTACCCTGATTATCCTTTAAAACTGTGGCCGAAAATAGGGGTAAGTTCTCCTCAGTTAAATTACCAATTACGATAGTTTTATTTTCAATGTCAGAGACTTCAAATAAACTACTGTTTAAATAGGGAATATAAGCAAATTTTTCCCTAATATCTTCATCTCTGTCATTATTTTTAACAGCTAAAACTCGGAAAAATAAGCTATTTAACTCCCCATAATTCTTAATTTTATCTAAGTTTAAAAAAGAGTATGTAGAGACGTTATAGATAACGTCTCTACAATTATAGTTAATTAATTGGGATTCTAGTAACTTTAAAAACAAGATTCGATTAACCCAAGTTATCACCAATTCTAAACCAAGGTTAAATAATTGTTCCTCCTCAGTTTCTCCATATTCTTGGGTATTTTCTAGGTGATGAAGTTTACTTAAACTGACAAGTTGCGTGATGGCATTTTCTAATAATGAACTTTTATTCCTGTTAGTTATTTTTTCCCTTTGAATTAACTTTTTGCTACCTTGTTTTACCTCAGTTAACCCAATAATATATAACAATTCATTGTAAAAATTTTTGTCTAAACTATTACTATCATTAACAAAAGATAACTTTAAGAAATGTTCAGGAGAAAAGATTTTATAGAGGGTAATTAAGTCGCCCTCACCCCCAACCCCTCTCCCAGAGGGGGAGGGGAGTCTGGAGTCGCCCTCACCCCCAACCCCTCTCCCAGAGGGGGAGGGGAGTCTGGTTTCAATATCAATTCCCTCCTCT
Organism: Synechococcales cyanobacterium S06; assembly: GCA_011391125.1. GTDB lineage: Bacteria > Cyanobacteriota > Cyanobacteriia > Cyanobacteriales > JAABRE01 > JAABRE01. Next base: position 38,001 of record JAABRE010000003.1, on the reverse strand, counting down.
CCCTTGGGTTGGTGGTGGGTAGGGGGGTGAGGGTATAAATCAAAGTAAGTGAAAGTTAATTCATTTTCAACAAGGGCGATCGCCTTTTGAGCAATTTCCTGATAAAATAAATCAGTAATTTTAATAGCTAAACGTTTATTTTCAAAGTCAGTAAATTGCTTAACTAATTCCTTATTTTGGGCAAAATATTTGTCAAAATTTTGTGCATCAAAGATAAACCATTGATAAACATTAGTAACAATTAAATGCTTAATTTCTAAATTATTCGCAGTGATTCTTTCCCGTAAATAATATAATAATAATTCCTGTAATGCTTTTTGATTATGTAGGGGTGAACGGCCGTTCACTCCTACGAATTTATTAGCAGGTTTTTTAAGTTCTAAAATAACTCCTACTGTACTTTTTGCGTCTTTACCATTATGAATTACTAAATCATTTCTCCCTTTAGTATTAATAAAATAATTCGGTTGGTAATAGGTATTTTTGAGAAAATCTGTAACTAAATTTTTATGAAACTCCTCGGATTCATTTTCGTTAATATTATCAAGTAATTTAGTTAAATTATTAGTAAATTGATCCAGGTCATTTCTGCTAATTTTAACCTTAAGAAATGCTTTATTTAATGCCTTTTTTGGTGTAATTATATTAACCATAATTTTCCTTATTTATCGGTATAAAAATCCGATTTCAGATCGAAATCGGATTTTTAATTGTCAACTGTCAACTATCAACTATCAACTATTTCCCCATCCCTAATTGTTGGGCTTTTTGGTAAACTTTACCTTCGGTGAGCAGAGATGGTGCGATTACCACTTCAACTTGCTGCATTTCCTTAAGATTTTTTGCTCCCAAAGTTCCCATACTGGTTTGTAAAGCACCGAGGAAATTGTGCGTACCATCATCAAGTTTAGCTGGACCTCTAAGAATTTCTTTAATTGTTCCTGTTGTACCCACACTAATCCTCGTACCACGGGGTAAAATCGGGCTAGGAGTCGCCATCCCCCAGTGAAAACCCCTACCGGGAGCTTCCGCAGCACGGGCGATCGGTGAACCAATCATCACTGCATCTGCACCACAAGCAATGCACTTACAAATATCACCACCGGTAATAATGCCTCCATCGGCAATCACGGGGATATATTTGCCAGTTTCGGCTTGAAAATCGTCCCGAGCTGCGGCACAATCAGACACAGCAGTAGCTTGGGGTACACCTACACCCAAGACACCACGGGAAGTGCAAGCAGCACCAGGTCCAATACCAACTAAAACTGCGGCAGCTCCTGCTCTCATCAATTTTAAGGCTACGTCATAGGTGACACAATTGCCCAAAGCGACCGGAATTGGCATTTCTTGACAGAATTTCTCCAAATCCAAGGGTTGCACAGTGTCCGGGGATAAATGATCCGTGGAGACAACTGTTGCTTGTACAAACAAAATGTCAGCGCCGGCTTCGGCTACCACTTGACCGTATTTGCTCGCACCCACAGGGGTTAAACTTACTGCGGCAATACCTCCACCGGCCTTAATTTCCTTAATTCTTTGTTTGATTAATTCTGGTTTAATGGCCTCAGAATACAACTCCTGCATTAAACCGACAAATTCAGACTTGCCTACAGAGGCAATGCGGTCTAAAATGGGTTCAGGATCTTCATAACGAGTTTGAATACCCTCTAAATTTAAAACGCCCATTGCGCCTAATTCAGACAACAAAACCGCCATTTTGACATCAATAACCCCATCCATTGCACTGGCAATAATGGGAATTTCTCGCTCAATTCCCCCGATGGAAAAACGAGTATCTGCTAAACTGGGGTCTAAGGTGCAACCCCCTGGAACTAAAGCTATTTCATCAATTCCATAAGCTCTACGAACAGTTTTACCGCGACCGATTTGAATTTCCACTCTCTTTAATTTTCCCAAATTCCCAAACTATTAGAATTAGGCTATCAAATTTTGTGTCTCCTTGGTAACAAATTCTTAACAATTTAACCATTAATTTTGAGATTTTTTAATTAAAACAGTGCATACAAACTCCCCAGCGAGCTAATTCTCCCGGAGGAGTCGGACTTTGGCACTGAGGGCAGGGAGAAAGCTCTAATTCCCGCTTTTTTAGCGTTTCTAACCAGTTCTGAGCGGAATTTTGACAATTTTGAGGTGAAGAGTGGGAATTAGGCTGTTTAGGGGGAATATAACTGGGATGGTCTGCTAAGGAAAGAGATTCACTAGGGGCATAAAGACTACGATAATACCATGAAGCGGGGGAAAAACGTAAATCAATTAAGTTTAAAGAAAGGGTTTGATTAATTTGTTGGGTTAAAGTGTAGCGTTGTAGGGTAAGATTTTGCGCCCAAACTGAGGTAGAAGTGGCACAAAAAAGGATGTTTCGGTTAATGTAAAGGGGGCGACTATTCTTATAGGCGGCTTCACCAACTAGCCGAATCCAAGATTCCCGCAAGATTCGATATTGGTGGAAATTTTGCCAACCCGGTTGACTTTCTAAAATTTTTAGTAATTGTGGTAAGGAATTTAAAGACATTTTATAGTTGATAATTTATAGTGGATAGTTAATAGTGGATAGTTGATAGTTGATAGTTGATAGTTGATAGTTGATAGTTGATATAGCATTTTCATTTGACATTTTACCTCTCTTTCCCCCTCTCCCTTTGGGATGAGGGGGGTAGGGGGGTGAGGGAGTATATAACACTTAATCGGAAAGTGCTATAGTTGATAATTTATAGTTGATAATTGATAGCTGATAATTTATAGTTGATAGTTAAAAATTTATATGAATCAAATTAAAGCAAAGGAAATGTCTGAATCTAGTTTTAATCCAGTTTTAAAAACGGCTTTAAGCAGTTTAGATTTAGATTTAGAAAGCGAATTAAGTCGCTATAGAAGGTTCAAAAAGAAAAATTCTCCTCACTCTAATTATAAACCCTCAATTCCCCAAGTAATTCCCGTGGAATCTTTGGACTTGGCCGAAATTGTGGGTTTAGTCCATCAGCCTGATGAAGGTTTAACCACGACTCATGACCAAGAAATCTCACCACCGGAAGATTATTTAGAATCATCAGCCCGATTATTGCAAAGTTTAGGCAACAGCGAAGTATTAGGCGATCATGAACGGGCTTTACTTAATCCCATTAAAACCCCTTGGGGAATTAGTTCGGTTTTAATGTTATTTTTAGGATGTGGTTTATCGGGATTAGCTTTTATGCCTCAAACGATTTGGGCTAAAGTTCCTTTAGTGAAAAGTTTAGTTATTACTGATAGTAATCTCCCGAATTATTCGCCACAAAAAAAAGAAATTCCCGTGGATAATCCGAATTTAACAGAGTCGGAATTTTTAAGTTTTAATCTTAATAATCTCAGCACTTTAAAGGTTAAAAATAAACAGCAATCTGCCATTAAACCACCTGAAAAAAAAGCAGTAATTCCCCCAAATCCCACTGAAAATAAAGCACAACCTCAACCGACACCAAATCAGGATTTAGCCACTGCTTTATTAGCTCCGGTGTTAAATCAAATTACACCTCAACCTCAAACTGATACTTATAATACAAAGGCGAATAGTTCATCTACTCAATTAAATAAAAATTATTATTATGTATTTACTGAATATAAAGGAGATCAAACTTTAGCCACTGCAAGACAAGTAATTAAGGATGCTTATTTAGTGCAGTTTCCCACCGGTAAAAGGATTCAATTTGGCGCTTTTTTAAATCAAGCTGATGCCCAGAGATTAGTTCAATCATTAAAATCAAGAGGAATTTCCGCCTCAGTTTATAACAATTAAGATAGCATTTTCTGATTAAATGTTATCTACCCCTCACCCCCCCCAACCCCCCTCATCCCAAGCAGGGAAACCGTTTCAAAGTCGAGAGCAAAATTTGAAGACCCTCACCCCCAACCCCTCATCCCAAAGGGAGAGGGGAGCATATTTCCTAATATTTAAAACCTGTTTTTTAAGTATTAGGAAAAAGGTATTTAAACTCATATTAGGCAAGGAGTTCAAAAATAGCAAATTTTACTTTGAAACAGTTTCCCTGCTTGTTAAGGGGGGAACATCTTTAAAATTTTAGTGAAAAGTTCCCCTTTTTTAGGAGGATTTAGGGGGAGCAAACATTATTTAGCAACTAAAGTTATTCCTAATTCCTAATTTAAAATGTCAGAAAATAATACAATTGAGAGTGGCGAAAATGCCACCCTACCAAATGATCAAATATCAGAAAATGATCTTACTGAGGGCGAAGAATCTGCACTCGAACCCCGGAAAATTATTCCCGAATCTTGTCAGATTCATTGGCAAAAAGAAGGAGATAAAATACTCTTAATTTTGCCCGAAGGAGACGAATTTCCCATTACGGAATGGTCCGATATTTTGCAAGATTTAAAGTTCCGTTTAAATGCTAGTGAAAAAACTTGGATCACAGGTACAAATGTTAAGTTAATTGCGGGAGAAAGGCTTTTAGATGCACGTCAATTACAAGCGATCGCCGAAACTTTGACCGAATTTGACCTAATTTTAACAGAAATTAGCTCAAATCGCCGTCAAACTGCCGTTGTTGCTGCTACAGCCGGTTATTCTGTGTTGCAAGATACCCTTAATCAACCGATTCTCCCCCAAACTGACAAAAACGAGTCTAATTTGTTACCTCCCCTTTACCTGAAAAACCCCGTTCGATCGGGGGTTGAAATTCGCCATCAAGGTACGGTGGTTGTATTCGGCGATTTAAATCCGGGGGGTTCAATAATTGCCGCAGGTGATCTTCTAGTCTGGGGACGTTTACGAGGAATGGCCCACGCAGGCGCTTTGGGCAATCAACAAGCGCGAATTATGGCTTTAAAAATGGATTTTACCCAATTGAGAATTGCTGATAAAATCGTCCGTGCTCCCGAACCAAATCCCATTGTCTCGGAAGCCGAAGTGGCCTATATTTCAGAAAGTGGCATTCGTCTAACTAAGGCGATCGATTTTGTGAAACATCACTCTTTTTCCCCTAAACTTGGCGCTTGGATTGAATCACCAAATCAGTTACTGACCAAAAATTAAGGTAAATACAAAGTTCAACTTGAGCGAAACCACATCTTTCGGTTTCGTGAACCCCTTATCAACTGTCAACGACAACCGAGACTCTCTCTAGTGGAAATTCCAGTCACAGGGTTAACACCGTCAGCGCGCTTGCAAAGTAAAGCAACTTGATAGCGATCGACCAAAGCGTCGGAAAAATCAGCACCTGTAATCGTCGAATCAAAAAAAGTGCTACTGGTCAAAATAGCATCAGTTAAAATCGCATTGGTCAAATTACATTTTTCAAAAACTACCCGATCTGCTAAACTTGCTTCCAGATTTGCACCAGTTAAATCGACTTGAAAAAAACCAGATTTGGTGAGAATACTTTTCGTTAAATTAGCATTACGAAAAGAAGAATCTCTCACCGAAGCTCCCGCAAAAGAAGCTCTGTATAAAATTTGATCATCAAAGTTTTGATCATATAAATTACTGAGGGTATAATTAGCCTTATTTTCTTGTGCTAAAGTAATATTATTACCCCAGAAAATGAGACTTAAACAGAGAAAAAAGACTAAAATAATCGGCTTAATTAACTTCATTATTGTTCCTTTATAATAATTTTAAAAACTGATTATAGCATTTTTAGTTGACATTTTACCTCTCTTTCCCCCTCTCCCTTTGGGATGAGGGGGGTAGGGGGGTGAGGGGTAGATAACATTTAATCAGAAAATGCTATAACACTTAACTCACAATCTCGCAAAATTTGAGAGAATAAACCTCTACCAATAATTTCCCCAGAAGATACAGAAATAACGGTTTCATTTTCCATTTCTAAACACAATTCAATTGCTTCTTGAATACGGTTCATTAATTCATCAAAAGTTTTAGCTTGAGTATGACATCCTGGTAAACTTGGCACAGAAGCCACCAAATAGCCATCGGCATCTTTTTCAATAATCACGTTAAAAAATTGGCTCATAATTTTTGTTTTCAAGTAATGTTATAGCATTTTAAGTTGATATTTTGCCTCTTTTTCCCCCTCTCCCTTTGGGATGAGGGGGGTAGGGGGGTGAGGGATATGTATCTTATTTTATCTGAAAATGCTATACCATTGAGAAATGCGATTTTTTCAAAAAATCGGATTTCTCTTATTTTAAATTACGGGGAGGAATATTTTGCCCCTCAGATAACTTCCTTTCTAAGTTATTTAAAGTCAGTAAAGTTACTCCTGAAATTAAGATTAAAATACTGTCAGAAATTGTTAACATTAATCTAAATTGCTCTTGACAAATTGACAAAAATGGTGTAATAGATAAGAGAATTACTAACAGAATAGTAACCGCAAATTTGAGCTTTTTAATATTAGTAAAAGCTGCGCTACAACTAGCACAATTTTTCGTGTGGGAGTGATACCTTTCTAACAGTAATTCTCGGGATTGTGTGGGAGGTAAACTAAGATTAGGAAATGGGTTAACGTGATAAGTATTAAGCCAATTATGTAACTCGAAAACGAATAAATCTGCTTTAGTTGGTAGATAAAAAGCCTTATTAATATTAGCACTTCCTCCTAATTTTTCTAAATATCTTTCTTGATAATGGAGAAAAATTTGGTCATCTTCGAGGATTAAATTTTGGTTAATATGGGAATACCAACGGGGAGTTAACTTAATAAAAAATGCGGGGATTTTCGAGGCAAATTTAAAGGGAAAACGCGCAAATAAACGACATTTTCCCTTACTAATGGGAGTAGCATAAACAACCGTTAAAGTCCTACCAAATTGCTTAGAAGTTAGGTCATGAAACATTAAATTTGGCGCGATAAAAGTAGTATCCTGTTTACCCAGAGTTCCTTTTCGCGGACCTTCTTCCCACACACCTTGAAAACCGTATTTATTCGCCGTCACGATTTCTAATTCAACGGGAGCAACATTTTTACGATTACCGACGGTGTTATGGTGAGTGTAGGGAATGTGCGACACATCCAACACGTTTTCGAGTAAAGTAAAAGCATCGTAGGGAATATCCCGAAATAGGTTTAAACATAGCCATTCTGAGGGATTTTCTTCCAAAGGTTCAATCAAAGGGAGCTTGGTTTTGGCCGCATTGTCTGGGTTTCCGGGGTAAACAAACAATAAACCTTGACGAATTACAGCAGGCAAAGATTGAACACAGGCTCTAATTGAAGTTTCCGCTTTAGTTTCGGGGTTTTGTTGGGGAATACTTGCGCATTTTCCGTCACCGGAAAAACTCCAACCGTGATAAGGACATTCTAACAACCCATCTTCGTTAATTCTACCTTCGGAAAGGCGAGCCAAACGGTGGGGACATTGGTCAACAACCCCGGACCAAGATTGGGTCGTTTTATCCCACCAAATGACTAAATCTTGGTCTAACAGGGTAAAACTGGTTAATTTCGAGGAATCTAAATCTTCCTCATAATGGACAGGATACCACGCCTCGCGCACATCAAAGCGATCGCCCTCTGGACCACCGGGTAATAATTCTTCTGACTGTAACTTACACCAACTCTCAAAATACATAATTTTTAGTCTAAATTTAAAGATATTATAGCAATATGGTTTAATATTTAAACTAGATCTGATAATTTATTAAGGAGTTTAATAATAACAATGATTAGTCAAGATTTTATCCCTAAAATTAAAGAATTAGACAAAATTGAGAAAATTAAACTTTTGCAATATTTAGTTACAGAAATTGCCAAAGAGGAAGGAATTAGTAATATTAATGCTGAAAATGAGAAACTTTTTTGGTTAAAAATTAGTGAACATTCCTTAGCAGAAATTTGGGATGATTCTGAGGAGAATATTTATAATGAATTACTCTAAAAATGAAGTAATTTTAGTTCGTTATCCCTTCTCAGATTTATCTAATCTAAAATTACGTCCAGCAATTCTTATTAATTCTGATTATAGCATTTTTAGTTGATATTTTGTCTCTCTTTCCCCCCTCTCCCTTTGGGATGAGGGGGGTTGGGGGGTGAGGGTATATAACATTTAATCGAAAAGTGCTATATAGCTTAGAAAAAAGTATTAAACAATGGTTAGATTTCTAATTAGTTTTTGAAGATAATTTAATGAAAATTTACTAACAATGAACACCTTAATTATTAGCATATTTATCTTTGTTTTCGGAGCTTGTATTGGCAGCTTTTTAAATGTGGTAATATATCGCTTACCAGCGAAAATTTCCCTAATTTATCCCCCGTCAAGATGTCCCCAATGTTTACATCAATTAGGAGCAACGGAAAATGTCCCCATTTTAGGTTGGTTATGGTTAAAGGGCCGTTGTCGTTGGTGTAAAACTGAGATTTCCCATCGTTATCCTCTGATTGAATTTGTCACCGGATGGTTATTTGTCCTCGTTTTTTTACATTATCATTTAACTTTAATTACCCTAGGTTATTGCATTTTAATTAGTTGGCTTTTGGCCTTATCTTTAATCGATTTAGATACAATGACTTTACCGAATCAATTAACCCAATCTGGTTTAGTTTTAGGCTTAATTTTTCAGGGTATAATTGGCTGGCAAAATCATAATCTGATCCTCCAATTAATGTTTGGTATTTTCGGCATGGTGTTGGGAATTTGGTTGTTAGATACGATTAATTTTCTCGGTACTATTATTATTGGTCAACCCGCCATGGGAGGAGCCGATGGTAAATTATTAGCCATGATGGGAGTTTGGTTAGGTTGGCAATATGTATTATTAACGGCTTTTTTAGCTTGTTTGGTTGGTGCATTAATCGGTGGAGGGGCGATCGCCCTAAAAATCATTTCTCGTCGTCAACCTGTACCTTTTGGACCATATTTAGCACTAGGAGGGGTTTTCAGTGTATTTTGGGGCGACAAAATCATCTCAACTTATCTCAATTTATTTTTTTAATATGGGGCTCGTTGTTGCGCTTTAGCGCTATCAGCCGGACAGACGCAACAACAAACTTATTTAAGAAGTGTTGCAATATTATAGCATTTTCCGATTAAATGAGATACAACCCCTCACCCCCCTACCCCCCTCATCCCAAAGGGAGAGGGGGGAAAAGAGTCCTCATAAATTTGGCAAGTGCTATAAATAAAATTCCGATTATCATTCATGGTAGTATCCTTAAATTCCATGCTTAATTGGTTGCGGTGCGAACGCTATATTAGACCTCTTGCGAAACCACGAAAACTGTCATTCTGAGCAACGCGAAGAATCTCCCAGATACTTCGCTACACTTACGTTTCGCTCAGTATTACAATCAAATCATTTTGAGTTTCGCAAGAGGTCTATTAATTATATTTAAACAAGGTTAAGGTGGTCATTTCAGTTAAAAGTAGGGCTTAACGGCCGTTAACCCCTACTGTTAACTGGTAACTGAAAGGAGAAACCTTGTACTGTTTTTTTTTGCCAACTGTTTATTTAAGTTATATTTTAAATTTAATTTTAATGACCCAAAATCATTCCATTCATCACAATTTTGAAATTGTCGCCATCGCAGCCTCCGCAGGTGGCTTAAATGCTCTTAGTCAAGTTTTTGCGAGTTTACCGGCGGATTTTCCCGCTACCATATTAGTGGTACAACATCTCGCTCCCAAATTTAAGTCTCAGCTTGCTGAAATTCTCAGTCGTCGCACGGATTTAAAGGTCAAGCAAGCGGAACAAGGAGACACTCTCGATCCAGGGACAATTTATACTGCTCCTCCGAATTATCATTTGTTGGTAAAACCAGATCACACCCTTGATTTAACCCAGTCGGAATTAGTTCATTTTCTTCGCCCTTCGGCGGATTTGTTGTTTAATTCAGTTGCTGAAACTTACAAAAATAAGGCGATCGCCGTTGTGTTGACTGGAACTGGCACAGATGGCCGCAAGGGAGTTCAAACCATCAAAAAGATGGGGGGAATAGTCATTGCACAAAATAAAGAAAGTTCAGAATATTTTGGAATGCCTAATTCAGCAATTAAAACGGGTGTAGTCGATTACATCTTGCCCCTGGAGGACATTCCCGACTGTTTAATTTCTTTAATTAGCAAGGAGAAAGAAGATGACTAACCTTGAAAATGAAGCCTTTGAAAATTTACTTGAGTATTTTCGCCAATCTCGTGGTTTTGACTTTACGGGTTATAAAAGATCCAGTCTGAAACGTCGGTTACATAAACAAATGCAAATCCGAGAGATTGCTAATTTTACCGATTATTTAGATTATATTCAAGTTCACCCCGAGGAATTTTTACCCCTTTTTAACACTATTTTGATTAATGTTACCAGTTTCTTTCGAGATCAAGCTGCTTGGCATTATTTGCAAGCTCAGATTTTACCAGAAATAATCAGTAAAAAACGTGATACTGACCCCATTAGAATTTGGAGTGCGGGTTGTGCTTCTGGGGAGGAAGCCTATACCCTAGCTATTATTTGGGCGGAACTTTTGGGAATAGAGGAGTTTCGGCAACGAGTGAAAATTTATGCCACCGATGTAGATGAAGAAGCTCTCAAGGAGGCTCGACAAGCTTCTTATGGTGCTAAATGCCTAGAATTAATCCCAGAACCTTTACAGGTCAAGTATTTTGAAAAAATCGGTGAAAAATACATTTTTCGTTCCGATATTCGACGAGCAGTAATTTTTGGTCGTCATGACTTAGTGCAGGATGCACCAATTTCTCGCTTGGATTTGCTTGTTTGCCGCAACACCCTGATGTATTTTAACGCCGAAACCCAAGGAAAAATCCTCAATCGCTTTCATTTTGCCCTGCAAAACTTCGGTTTTCTCTTTTTAGGTAAGGCCGAAATGCTCCTTACCCACAGTAATCTTTTTACCCCAGTGCATCTTCAACACCGGATTTTTAACCGAGTTAGCCGAAACATTGAATCTCGTCAATTCCTTTCCTTAAATCAGGGTAATGGTGAATCAGAAAATACTCGTTTAAATCTCCTTTTAAAACTACGAGAATTATCTTTTGAGGTAAATTCTTTTGCTAGTTTAATAATAGATTCTAACAATAATTTAGTCCTAGCAAATGCGGTAGCAAGGTCCATGTTTGGGCTAAATTTAACTGATTTGGGTCGTCCATTACAGGATTTACAAATATCCTATCGTCCGGTGGAATTACGGTCACAAATAGAACAGGTTTATAACACGAGAAATAATCTAAAATTAACGGACATTCCTTACCATAATTCTAACGGTGCAACCCAATATTTAGAAATACAAATTAACCTATTACCGGATAGTGAACAGAAGTGGCAAGGGGTAAGTATCATAATTATTGACGTGACTCTTTACCATGAATTACAAGAGAAATTACAAAGGGCAAATCAGGAATTAGAAACCGTCAATGAGGAAATGCAATCCAGTAATGAGGAGCTAGAAACTACCAACGAAGAATTGCAATCTACTAACGAAGAATTGGAAACTACTAATGAGGAATTACAATCTACTAACGAAGAATTGGAGACCATGAATGAGGAATTACAATCCACTAATGAAGAATTACAAACTATTAATGAAGAATTGCGCCAAATAACCGGTGAACTTAATCAATCTAACGCTTTTTTAAACTCAATTTTAGCCTGTTTAAAATCCGGAGTTATTGTGATCAATCAGCAGTTAAATATCATAAGTTGGAATCATGAATCAGAAAATCTTTGGGGTTTAAAATTAGATGAAGTACAAGGAAGATCACTTTTTAGTTTAGATATTGGTTTGCCATTTGACCAATTGAGGGAGGCAATCCGAAACTGTTTTGAAAAGAATATTAACAATAATGAGTTAATTTTAGATGCCATTAATCGTCGCGGTAAATCAATTCATTGCTCTATCAGTATTAATCCCCTTTTAGACAGTCAAGAAACCCTACTGGGATTGATTTTAGTGATTGACGAAATATGAAAATAGGTTCGATTTCGCAAATTGAAATCCGATTTTACTTCGTTTGATAAATTGCTAAAAAATCCGATTTCTGAAGTTTTGTTGCCAATTTTTTTTTACTTATTTGTTTTTTTTTTTCAAATAATTTGATTTGAGGTAAGATTGGGTTTTTTCAAAAAAATAACGTTACCATTAACTAGATAGACAAACAAAATTTAATATAACTCAGGAGTTATCAATAATGAATAGCGATGATATGGGAAGAAAGATTGATTCAGCACAACAGCGTTTAGACTTTTTGTTGGAACAGGATCAAACGAACCTTTTACAATCACAACCTGAAATTTTTTTTACTGTTTTAGAAGAACTTTCCATTTCCCTAGAAGAGTTACACGTTCAACATCAAGAAATATTAGAAACTAGACAACTATTGGAGTTAGAACGGCAACGGTATCAAGAGTTATTTGATTTAGCTCCCGATAGCTATTTTTTGACAGATTCCCAAGGAATAATTCAGAAAATTAATTATGCCACTGAATTATTATTTAATACCTCATCTAACTTTATTATTGGTAAACCCTTAGCCAATTTTGTCGCCAAATCTGACCGAGAAAAGTTTAGAAGTCAACTTAATCAATTAAAAAACAGTTTACAATTAAAAGATTGGGAACTGATCTTAAATCCTTATCAATTAAGTGAGTTTCCTGCTTCTATTTCTGTATCTACTGTACGTAATTATCAGGGAAAAGTAGAGGGATTTCGCTGGCAAATTCGCGATTTAATTTCCTGTAAACAAACTGAATTTCAATTAACCGAAGCTAAAGAACGGGCTGAAGCTGCCAACCTAGCTAAGGAATCCTTTTTAGCTGTGGCCAGTCATGAAATTCGTACTCCCATGACCGGTATATTGGGCTTTTGTTCATTGCTTTTGAATAGCGAGTTGTCAACTAAACAAAAAACCTGGGTTGAAACAATTAATAATAATGCCAATGGACTCCTTAATATTATCAATGATATTCTCGATTTTGTTAAAATTGAGACCGGAAAATTAGAGTTAGAAAACGAACCTTTTAACCTCAATAATTGTATTCAAGAATCCCTCAATCTAGTCAGTTTAGAAGCAGAAAAAAAAGGGCTACTTTTAATCACAAATTTAGCTGATGATTTACCAATTCAGATTAAAGGCGATCGGCAAAAATTAAAACAAATTTTAATCAATTTACTGAATAACTCCATTAAATTTACCGACAAAGGTAACATTCGGCTTTCAGTACAAACGACACAAAAAAGCGATAAAATCACCTTAGAATTTGCCATAAAAGATACAGGGATCGGTATTCCATATAACCGTTTATACCGTTTGTTTAAGCCCTTTAGTCAAATAGATTCCTCCACTGCACGCAGGTATGGAGGTACAGGATTAGGTCTAGCAATCTGTCAGAAATTAGTCCAAAATATGGGCGGCCAAATTTGGGTTAACAGTAAAGTAAATCACGGTTCAACCTTTTATTTCAGCATCGTTACTGAAGTTAGTCACACCTCGTTTTTAGTTTGCGATTCACAGCAACAAGAAGAATTAAAGAATATTCCTTCAGTTAATTTATCTCAAAAATCCCTCAATATTCTGTTAGCTGAAGATGAAGATTCCATTTCTAGCTTACTTTTATGTTTGTTTAGTGAAATGGGAATTAAAGTAGATATTGTGAAAAATGGACAAGAAGCAGTGGAAGCTTTCGAGAAAAAAGAATACGATGTCGTCTTTATGGATTTACAAATGCCGATTATGGATGGCTTAAAAGCAACTTGTATAATTCGTGAACAAGAACAGAAAAAACAGCTTGTTCGAGGGGACTCACAACTGAAAACCAAGATTATTGGATTAACAGCCAATTCTTTGCCAGAAAGTAAAGAAAATTGTTTAAAAGCAGGGATGGATGATTATATATCTAAACCTTTTGATCTACAAAATTTTATTGATCTGATCCAAACTTTGTAAATAGGTTCATTTCTACCAGGAAAGCAGTTTTCGCACAAGATCAACCATTAGGAAATGTAGAGACGTAGCATGTTACGTCTCTACATTTTGTGATTCCATCGAGTGAAAACCGCTCTCAACCGATCATGGTTCGGTTTCGCACTCGACAATCTATGATGATTATGTTCACTTTATTTTTTAGTATTTAAAATTATGGCCTATTTCTCCCGTCGAAAATTTTTAACTTTAGCTGGTACAACGGCCACCTCGGCAATTTTAGCCGGACCTTTACAAAAATTATACGCCAACTCCCTCAATTCCACTTTTAGCAATGGTTTTGGACCATTACAAAAAGATCCCAAAGGGATTTTAGACTTACCCAAAGGGTTTCAATATCGCGCCTTTTCTAAAATGGGAGAAAAAATGAGCGATGGTAGCATTGTACCCACCTATCACGACGGCATGGCCGCTTTTGCTGGAGACAATGGCACAACCATTTTAATCCGCAACCATGAATTAACACCGCAACACCCAAATAAAGTTGTAGCTCCGGAGGAGAAAATGTATGATAAATTGGCAAAAGGCGGCACAACTACCCTGATAATCGACCAAAATCGCCAGTTAATTAAGGATTATGTCTCATTAGCCGGAACATCTCGCAATTGTGGCGGAGGAGCAACCCCTTGGAATAGTTGGCTCACCTGTGAAGAAGACACCTCCATTCCCACAATTAGTCCAGTCTCCAAAAAACATGGCTACAATTTCGAGGTTAAAGCCCATGATACTTTAGCCGAACCCGTTCCTTTAATCGCCATGGGCCGATTTAACCATGAGGCGATCGCCATTGATCCAAAAACCGGATTTGTTTATCAAACCGAGGACAGAAACGACAGCTGCATCTACCGTTTTCAACCCAAAGAATACGGCAACTTAAAAGCCGGAGGTATCTTAGAAGCATTGGTAATCAAAGGAAAACCGAAACTAGATACCGGCCTTAATTGCCCACTTAAACAACCCATGGCCGTGGAATGGGTAAAAATTGACAACATTGATCCAGCTAACGACACCCTAAGATATGAAGCACAGGACAAAGGAGCAGCAATTTTCAAACGGGGAGAAGGAGCAATTTGGGCAGAGAACCAATTTTATTTCACTTGTACCACGGGGGGAAATAAAGGAATAGGGCAAATATTTCGCTACAATCCCGTTAGTAATACCCTCGAATTATTCCTTGAATCGACGAGCAGAGGAGTCTTAGAACACCCAGATAACTTAACAATAAGCCCATTTGGTCATCTAATAGTTTGCGAAGACGGAGGAGGGGAACAATTCCTAGTCGGAGTGAACGAAAAAGGGGACTGTTACCACTTCGCCAAAAACGCCCTTAACGAAAGCGAATTAGCGGGAGTGTGCTTTTCACCCGATGGCAAAACCATGTTTGTCAACATATTTCACCCCGGAATCACCCTCGCAATTTGGGGACCATTCAAATAATAGGTAATAGGTAATAGGTAATAGGTAATAGGTTTTTAGGTAATAGGTAATAGGGGTCGAAATTGACCAAAAAAAAGGTTTCAGGTTTCCTCCCCTACCTAGGGGCCACCAGTTGCCCTGCCCTTACACTACAGCCTAAAGGTTAGTGTAGGGGTTAACGGCCGTTAACCCCTACTGATAACTAGACCTCTTGCGAAACTACGAAAAACTGTCATTCTGAGCGTTAGCGAAGAATCTCCGAGATACTTCGCTACACTGCGTTTCGCTCAGTATGACATAAATATCTAATTTACTTTCGCAAGAGGTCTACTGAAATGACCGTTTCTGTAGGAAAATTGATTTTATTCTTAGTTTCGCAAGATGTTTAATTAATAAGAGACCTTTGCGTGATCAAAAAAACCCAGAACCATAAAGCAGAGCCGATCAACCCCTTTGCGCCTTAGCGCCTTTGCGTGATCAAAAAAACCCAGAACCATAAAGCAAAGCCGATCAACCCCTTTGCGCCTTAGCGCCTTTGCGTGATTAAAAAAAACCCAGAACCATAAAGCAAAGCCGATCAACCCCTTTGCGTGATAAAAAGAAATAATAAATAGGAGCAGAGAAAAAAATGGACGGAATGGAATTTTTCCAAAAAAGTGCCGGGAAATGGAAATCCCAAAGAACAACCCATCATTTACCCTTTCGACGGGCCGAAAGTGGTGACTCAAACATCTTGGTCGAAAGTTTAACACCCGAAGATGAGAGAATCATTGCCATTTGTCAAGAACAGGACATCGACCCGAATTTGGCCGTGGGTGGAGCTTACGTAACGTGGGCCGGCTCCATGGCCTGGGATAAGGAAGACGAAAACCACGAGGGCAGTACGGTATTTGCTTTAATCCCCGATCAAGATAATCCCCAAAAAGGTAAATTAATCAGGGAAAGGGGATATGCGGAAATTGTGCCGGTGGTTGGGGAATATGAAGTTGACACCGAAGACGCTTTGTTATTAATTACCGAATATGAAACTATGAGCATTATTGAACGCTTTTGGTTTCCTAGTCCAAGTATTCGGGTCAGAACCAGTACCGTTAAGCGTTTTGGCGGTTTTAATACGGCGACCTTTTGCGTCGAAACTCGCATCGATGATTCCGGAGTTACTAAATCTGACCATTCAAACCCTAATTTTGCCTCTGTTTCTGTCAGCGGTTGGTAATTAAACTCAGACTTTCCTGCGTCTGCTGTTTATCTTTGCTAAATAATTTTAAGGTTTTGTAATATTTTGTAACCTTTGCGATAAGTGATGCCCTAAGTCACTTATCATTGTGGATAAACATTTTTTAAAATGAACTAAAATTTCTGGAGGATATTAAATTGGCTATCCCTTTATTGAGCTATGCTCCCAACAGCCAAAATCAGCGCGTGGCCGCTTTTGAAGTTGGTGGCGATGAAAAACCCGTTGTTTTTTCAACAGAAAACACCCTCTCTTACACTGAGATGACTAATCTGATTGAAGCCGCTTATCGTCAAATTTTCTTCCATGCGTTCAAATGGGATCGTGAAGTTAATTTAGAATCCCAATTGCGCAATGGTCAAATCACTGTACGCGACTTTATTCGTGGTTTATTGCTTTCTAAAACTTTTAAAAACAGTTTTTACGATAAAAACAGCAATTATCGCTTTATTGAGCATTGTATCCAACGCGTTTTTGGACGTGATGTTTACAGCGAACGGGAAAAGATTGCTTGGTCAATTGTGGTAGCTACCAAAGGTATCCAAGGCTTGGTTGATCAATTACTGAATAGCGACGAGTATTTAGAAAATTTTGGTTATGACACCGTTCCCTATCAACGTCGTCGTAATTTACCTAGCCGTGAAGCCGGTGAAGTACCTTTCAATATTAAATCTCCTCGCTACGATGCTTATCATCGCGCCATCCTTGGTTTCCCCCAAATTATTTGGCAAAATGCGGTTCGTACTTACAAAACCCAAGAAAGAACCAGCAAAGCTGGCGATCCTTCTTTGTATTTAGGTATGGCTCGTTCCATCGCTCCCCAAGGTAATCCTACTCCTCGGGTTTCGGCCATGAATATTGACATGAATAAAGTGCCTTATCGCAAATAAATTTCTTTAAACACTTTTTTCTTAAGGTTATAAATTAACAATTTTTGTTAATTTATAACCTTCTTTTGAATTCACCGGAAAATTGACAAAACTACCTGATCTGTTTCAAGCTTTTAATTCCAAAGCCCCACAATTACACTCGATAAAATGAGCAATCTGGTTCAGAAACAGCCTATTAAATTTTCACAACTTTCTCTTTCTATTGTTTTACTTTCTCAATCATAAGTTTTCGTAACTGCTGCAAAATCAGGATTCTCAGCTTCTACACGGACTATCTTAACCCATTTATTAGACATCAAATAACCCCCTCTTTTTTCTGTAAATAAATGTTACAAATACTTGACTTTTTTCTAACAATTTATTATAATAAAAATAGGATCAAAAAATTGAGGGTAAAAAAAAAGGCGCGAAATTCCCTGCGCCGATGTGAGCCGCCACTTTCTTAGGTCAGATGCTCGCAAAACATCTAAGCAGCGACAAAATAGTTTTTGTATTCTATTATACATTTGAGAAATCCGATCTTTTCAAAAAATCGGATTTCTGCTCTTATTTCCCGATACAAAATTTACTGAATATTCGGCCTAATACTGATTCGGTTATCTCTTCCCCTGTGATTTCTCCTAATGCTTGAATAGCTCCTCTTAAATCAATTGTCCAAAAGTCCAAGGGCAATTGATTATTCATAGTTTGCTGCACTTGTTCGAGGGAAATTTTCGCTCTGGTTAAGGCTGCGGCTTGTCTTTGATTAATGGCCATGTCTAAATTTGCCGCCCGAATATTTTGCTTTTCAACTAACTCTAATATGGCCGTTTCTAAGTCGGCAATTCCTACATTATTTGGCGCTGATGTCTTGACAATTTTATGGTTTTGTGGTAGGTTATTAACAATTTCTGAAGTTAATTTATCTATTTTATTAAGAATAAGAATTAACGGCCTTTCTTGCACTTGTTGGTAAATTTCTGCTTCGGATTCTGTCCATCCTAAACTAGCATCCATGGTTAATAAAATTAGGTCGGCATTTTGTGCAGCGCGTCTCGATCTTTCCACGCCAATTTTCTCGACTGTATCTTCAGTTTCCCTGATACCCGCCGTGTCTAATACTTGAATGGGAATTCCGCCAACCACTAATTGGGATTCCACTACATCTCTTGTTGTACCAGGCAAATCTGTCACGATCGCCCGATCGCACCTACTCCAAGCATTCAACAAGCTTGATTTGCCAACATTGGGTTGTCCCACAATGGCGACTTTTAAACCAGTTCTCAACAATTCTCCCCGATCTGCAGTGGCTAAAATTTCAGTTACATTGCCTAAGACTTCGGTTAATTGGCTTTGGATTTCCTCTTCATTTAAGGGCGGTAAATCGTCCTCAAAGTCAATTCTGGCCTCGATTTCGGCCAAAATGTCTAAACAAGTTCCCCGAAGTTGGCGCAGAGGTTGGGCTAATTTTCCTTGTATGCCGGCTAAAGCAATCTGGGCTGCTTGGGCGGATTTTGCTCCGACCAATTCAGCAACACTTTCGGCTTGGGTGAGGTCAATTCGACCATTTAAGAACGCTCTGAGGGTAAATTCGCCGGGTTGAGCAAGTCTGGCCCCATTTTCGAGACAAAGCTGCAATACTTGCTGTACGGGCATTATACCGCCGTGGCAGTGAAATTCTACCACATCTTCACAGGTAAAAGAACGCGGTGCCTGCATAATCAAGAGTAAAGCTTCATCAATTAATTGCTCCGTCTGGGGATGACGAATATATCCATAAAGAATCCGATGGGTTGACCAACGTTGTTTACCAGGGCTATGAAAAAGTAAACGGGCAATTTGCAGCGCATTTTCCCCTGATAATCTGACAATACCAATGCTTCCTTGTTGCGGAACTACGGCACTGGCGATCGCCACGATGGTTTCTTTTTGTAGGATTTGTTCAGACATCAGTAATCAAATAATTTGTTATCTTAGTAGTTAATATTAATATTTTATAGCTAAGGGAACATGATCAAAAATAAAAAGTCAGAAGTAAAAGGTAAGAGTCGCTCGTCTATATTAATAGTTAATCAGAAAAACCTTCCCTTACCAACTATTAATAATTATTAAATATCGACATAATCTGAGTCTAAAAATAAGTTATTTAGCCAAAATTAAAGAACGAAAATTTACCTTAATCACTGTTAAAAAATAATGAGAAAATCTGCTCCTGTCTTTGTACTACAAAAAACCTCTATTTTGATAAAACCAAGAAAAAATCAGTTAAAAACCAATATTTTTCAACGATATTGGCGTTATTTTTATCTCCGAATTTTGCGTTTACGAGGCAATCCAGAAGAGATTGCCATGGGTTTGGCGATCGGTGTTTTTACGGGTTGTTTCCCTTTTTTTGGTCTCCAAACTATCTTAGCGATTTTATTGGCAATTTTATTTAAAGCTAATAAAATTGCCGCAGCAGCAGCTACTTGGATTAGCAACCCTTTAACTTCAGTTCCTATTTTTGCCTTTAATTTTCACATAGGTAAACTAATAGTTGGAGGGACAGATATCTCGGTTTCCCAACTTAATTTTAAGTCGCAAACAGACATCCTTGAATTAGGAGGTCAGTTTGCGATTACTTTATTATTAGGTTGTCTGATTGTCGCTTCTATTGTCTCTTTTTCCACCTATTTTATTAGTTTAAATTTAATTAAAAATTGGCGCAAACACAATTAATAAATAGCTCAATCTACCTCCGTTAATGGTTAATTATTAATCGTTAATTTTAGTAAGTTTTCTATACTTTTGATGTTAGTATCTCCTACTAAGTAACCTATCCCTCGATGTAAGTGTAAACGAAATTGGTGTGCCAAGGTTTTTTCGTCTGTTCCTAAGCCGTCATTATGGCATCTTTGCTTTAATGCTATTATTAAATAATTCGACATTTCCCCAGTTAATACTTGCCATGAAATATCGACATTACTATCAGCAGGAATGGGTACTGGTGAGGGAATACTAGGTTCTGCTAAGGACCGACAAATTGCCCATCTACATAAGATATTCCATTGGTCTATTTTGGTATATCTTTTTAATTTTGTTAGCTGCTCTTTTGCTGTTTGTGATAGTTTGACTCTTTCTATTGGTGTTTCCATTTTTTTTTGTTCTCAAGTTTTTCAGATAAAACCTTTAAGTAAGGTGGGCAAAATTAAAATCTATTTTAATTATAAATATTAAAATTTTTGCAATTAAATAAGTGGTCAAAATTAATTAGATAAATGTAAAAGTTCGTTGTTGCGCTTTAGCGCTAGAGATAGCGCTAAAGCGCAACAACAAACCTTCTTTATTTTTCACAATTAATTTTGCTTAGGTACTTATTGTTAATTGTTAAATTACCAAAAATAACCCTGTTCGATCGCCGTTTGACGTTTTTCTGGATCATATTTTAACAAATATTCTTGGGCAATTGCTCCTTGAGCTCGCAATTTTTCGATCTCTTTTTTGCCGATTTCAGTATCAGTTGATAGCAAAATCACTTGATGAGAAGCGGTGGGAAAATAACGCTCAATTAAGTTATTTCGGTGCTCAGAATCAAGTCTTCCTAATGGGGTATCAATGGCCACCGGGAGATGTCTTCCTGAAACTCTCGCCAATCCCCACAAAAAAGCGATGGCCAAAAGTTGTTTTTCCCCAGCGGAAAGTCGATGTTTTGGCAATTGATGACCACTAGGATCATAAATTGATAAGCTAAAATCCACATTATTTATTACTACTCGATGGACTAAATTTGTCTTGTGTAAGAGATAACGAAAACACTCAGAAACCTCCATTTCTAATTTATTTAATTTGCGTAAAGTTAATCTTTCTTTAAAGATTGCTAAGGTATCTTTTACCTTAGCAATGGATGTAACAATATGTTCGGTATTTTGACGAGCCATAATTTTTTCACTATATTTTTCTAACTCTTTTTTAATTTTATCAATCTCTTTTTTTTGAGACTCTTGTTTTTTCAAAATGGTATCATGTTCTATTTTATATTTACGATATTCTTGATCACATTCCTCTAAATAGTTACTAAGTTTTTCGTATTCTTCTGGAGCAGCAGCTACCGCTAATTCTCTTTCTTTTGCCTCAATTATTTCCTCTAAATTCTCTAAGGTTACAATTATTTCTTGAGCATTTTTCAACTCTTTTGGTAACACAATATTTAAGAGATTATCTAATTGTTGCAAATCCTCCTCATTAGTATTTAACCAAGGTTTTTCTTGTTCATTTATCTGTTGCTTTAATTCTTGATTTTCTTGAACCAAAAAATTATTGATATCCTCAAAATTAGGAGCATTAATTGATAATAAATATGACAATAAACGCTGATCTCGCTCCTGTAAAACTGCTAAGGAAATTTTCGCTTGTTCCGATTTTAACTCATTTCTTCCTTGACGGCTTGCCTGTTCAAGTAAAGGCAAAATTAACCCTAAAGGTGCTAAATTTGCTCCTATTTCTCTTAATAAATCCCTCTGTTTTTCAGCATCTGTTTTTAAATGCTCAATTGTCGTTTGTAATTTACTTTTTTCCGAAGCAATTTTTCCCCCTTGATACCGAAAATCTGCCGCTGCTTTTATTTGTTCTCTTTGGGCTATTTCTACTTGGTCTTTTAAAGTTGATTCCTCTTGTTTGATTAACTCTTTTTCCTGATTTAATTTACTTAATTTAAGTTCAATTTCCTCTAAATTAGCTAACTGGAATTCATCAGCCAAAGTCTTTCTTTTCCTACTAGCTAATATATCTAAATCTAGGGCTAATTTATCCGCTAATTCTAACCCCAATAAAGCTTTAATGGCCTCAAAAACTCCCTGGGGAGGTTTCTCCTGTTCAGCTAATTCTTTCACCTGTTCTCCATCAAATAAAAATAAGTTGGAAATCCCCACAGGTAACAAAGTTTCTATATACTCATCCCAAGTATTTGCTAAGGCCATATCTGGCCATTCTCCTTCTAAAATTCCTAAATTATCTTTACCATCTTTGGGATTTTTTGTCCAATATCTCACGATTTTTAACTCTTTCCATCGCTCAGAATGATAATGTTCAAAAGATAATTCTATTCTGGTTTGATGATCAGTTTCTATATCTAATTCTTTTGCGGCATTATTATTAACACATTGATTTAAAAAATCCGAATAACTTAAATTTCCGCGAGTTGAACACTGTGCCCGAGGACCATATAAAGCAAGACGAATAGCATCCATAATCGTCGTTTTTCCCCCACCATTCATTCCCCCAAATAGGATAATTGGTGAAGAATGATCTTCCATATTTGTTTTTAAATTAATGACATTTTTTCCGTAATACGGTCCAAAATTTTGTAAAATTAACTCAGTAAAAATCATATTAGTTTATCTATAAATTAACGATTTTATCATAACATATTTGAATCTTAAAGTGCAAATTACACTTGATAATTATTATCATTTTTCTTTTCGGCTGCTTTTAAGCTTGGATTCGGAGAATATGATGGTAAAATTTCTAATTGTTTACCCTTACTTTCTGAATTAATTTGATAACCACTACTGCGACGTTGAGCCGTTTTTTCTTCTGTGGTATCTTCCGCTATTACTTCATATAAAATAGCTACTTTATCCGGACTATTTCCTTTTCTTAATACTCGACCTAATCTCTGAATATATTCCCTTGTTGATCCAGTTCCTGACAATATAATGGCTATTTTAGCATCGGGTACATCAATCCCTTCATTTAACACATGAGAAGTGGCTAAAATTGTGTATTCTCCTTCCCGATATCTTGTTAAGATATCATGTCTTTCTTTTACTGGTGTTTGATGGGTAATCGCTGGTATTAAAAACTCTTTAGAAATGCGATAAACCGTCGCATTATCATTAGTAAATATCAAGATTTTTTCCTGTTTATGTTCACAAATTAACTCGGTTAATACCCTGATTTTACCTTCAGTTCCCGTCGCAATGTCTTTTGCTTCTCTATGCGCCAACATTGCTTTTCTACCCTCTGTTGATCTCGCACTCGCACTGATAAATAGTTGCCACCCTTCTAAACTACCCAAATTTATTCTATTTTTGCGTAAAAATAGGTTTCTAATTTCGATCGCCTCCCTATATCTTTCTCTCTCTTTTTCCGACAATTTTACTTTTATTGGTCTTATTTGATGCTCCGCTAAAGCTTTACCTGACAAAGCTTTAGGCGTTTCTTGATAAACAATTTGACCGATTAAATAGTTTAATTCCTGATGCTTACCATCGCTTCTTTCCACAGTTGCACTTAATCCCAATCTGTATGGTGAGATGGAATATTCAGCAATGACCCGATAAAAATCCGTGGGCAAATGGTGGCATTCATCAAATATCTGCAAAGCATATTTATTGCCCAAAGTTTCTGCATAAATCGCCGCACTATCGTAGGTTGCAATTAAAATCGGCGTTTTATCCTTGCTTCCCCCCCCCAACAACCCGACTTCTGCGTCTGGAAATGCGGCCTCGATTTGCGCATACCATTGGTGCATTAAGTCAAGGGTGGGAACGACAATTAATGTACTTCGGGGCGTAGATTCCATTGCCAACTGGGCTAAATAGGTTTTTCCGGCGGCGGTGGGCAAAACAACAACCCCCTGGCGATCTGCTTTTTTCCACGCTAAAAGGGCCTCTTGTTGATGAGGATAAGGGGTCATTTCAAAACTTGCTTTTAAGTCCAAGCTGCAAAAATCCCGCGCTTCATCATTAAAATTGATCTTATTTTCCTGCAATGTTTGCAGTAAATTACGATAGTGAATGGCCCGAATGCGGAATTTTTCGATGCGATCATCCCACGTTGCATATTCAATCCAATCTTTTCCCTTTGGTGGTGGATGCAATATTAAGCTCCCTCGATCAAATTTTAAGGTGGAAGTTCTCATTTTTTTAGTTTTTTTTAAGTTAAAAATTTACTTATTAATTATCTATTATCTCACGCAAAGGCGCAAAGGCGCAAAGAAGGGCGCAAAGTTTAATTTTCTGATAAACTTCGCCAATATAAACCACCAATTACTGTTAGAAAAGCTAGATAAAATAGACCCTGTAATAAGTATAGGTGATCCCGATAACCTAACAGTGATTTTAATATTATCCCCGGAAAATTGCCATCAGGTAAAATATTAGAAAAATCCCAAATCTCCATTCCTAATAGACAGGAGATGTTATTACTAATACATAATCCTGCATATTCTGGCTTAATTACTGTTAGTTGGAATATGGCACCATCTAAATGTTTTAATACCCCAATTACTAAACCACCTACAATTAATAGTAGGAAAACACCCATAACTTGAAAAAATAAGCGGATGTTAATTTTTATCCCCCATTTAAACAGTAAATACCCTAATAATGCGGAGGTAAATAAACCAATTACTGCTCCCATGGTGGGCAAAATAATACCGTTTTGAAATTTGGCAACGATAAATAAAACGCTTTCGATTCCTTCTCTTAATACTGCGATGAAAACTAGGCTGAAAATGCCCCAACCTGCGCTATCGTTATCTTTTAGTGCTGTGGTGATCGCTCCGCTGATTTCTTTGCTGATGTTTTTTGCTTGCAAACTCATCCAAATTAGCATCCAACTTAACATGATAATTGCAATTATGCCAAAACCAGCCTGCAAAAACTCCTGTAAAATGGGCGCAGAATTAGCTAAATTTTGTAAAACCCCTCCTAACAGCAATCCTACCCCAATACTGGCTAGAATTCCCGCAATTACACCGAAATTTACCCATTTATTTAGGTTGGTCTGTTCGGCTTTTTTCAGACAAGCGAAGACAATTCCCACCACTAAGGCCGCTTCAAAACCTTCCCGAAGTGTTACCACAAATGTGGGCAAAACAGCACTAAAATTCATAATTCTTTACAATTAAACGAAATCCCGTAACATTTTCTTAATTTCGATATTATGCAACTCTTCTTGACCAATCATGCCACGAGTGAATTCTTCTAAATAAACACTGGCATCTTCGACAACTTCCAATAAATCCTTATACAAATCCAGAGCTTTTTTCTCGTGGTTTAAGCTTTCTTCAAGGATACTATGGAGGTTATGCTTGTTACTTTCCTCAATGGGAGCAATGCGCAAACTGGGATGACCTTCTAATCCAGTGAGAATTTCTCCAACTTGCTGGGCGTGGGTTAGGGATTCAGCAGCCTGCTGCTGGAAAAAAGCAACGATGGGAATACGATTGGGACCCGTGACCATCAGGGAATAATGAGTATATCTAACCACGCCGGCTAGTTCAAATTTTATAATGGAGTTGAGGATGTCAATGGTTTTTTCTCGGTCAAGTTCTCTCATTGATATTTAAAATTAATAGAATTAAGGATTATTGTAACTTAAATTGAACTATTTTTGTGAAATTAAATTAAATTTTCAGATCAATTAAATAATTTAAAATAAATTAGTAAGAGATTTTAGCTCTAAACAAGTTTAATTTTCGGTTTCTAAATTAAATTCCAGCTTACTTTGTAAAATTATTTCGCTAATTACTTCTCGGCTATATCCTTGATTTAAAACATGATCAAATCTTTGCAGAAGTTCCGGAATATTAATTATTTCCTCAATACAATCTAAATATTTTTTGACCACTATATCTATAACATATTTAGCTTTGGCTTGAGACTCAATTTGTTTAATAATATTTTCGGTAGTTTCTAGGGATTTAATTACAAAAGTAATGGGGTATCTTTGCACTTTGTCTATATCTAAAAAATACTTACCAACGTCGATAGTTTCTGTTACTTGAAAAAAACGACCTAAAGGCTTCATTACAAAATCAATTCCGCCATCATTAGCATTAGTTCGTCCAGTTTTATATAATATTAAATATTCTTGATTAAGTTCATCAGGAGACCATCCCCAATAAACATTTTGTTGACCATAATATGGTTTTAAAATAGCAAAACTTATAATTTCAAAAATTCTTGCATCAGAATTAGGATTAAGAAGACTCTTAATAAAATTAATTATTTCTTCTGGTTTTTGATTCTGTATTTCTAATAATTTCTCACAATAGCAGATAAAGTCATTAAAAGCCCTTTGTCTAACTTTAATATAAGCTTCAATTATTTCTTTAATAAGATGAGCAATATTAATAATTTCGTTATTAATTGACAATTTGATAAGATTTTCATTAAGCCAATATCGATTAGTTTCCACATCTCTAATTATTGGTAAATAATCACAATTAGGAAAATATTTTTTAAATTCTTCATTTAATCTGTGATTAAGAGCGTGATTTTGTAGTTTAGAACCAAAAGGTAATTCTCGCTGACGACGTAACAAATTAGAAAATTGCGCTCCTTCGTATTTTGAGTAATTATTATTTAAGTGAAAATCGCCATTTAGATAATCTTCTACTAACACATAAATAGCATAATGATTACCAAAACTAGCCCTTGATTTTGAACCCCGATTAGCAGATTTACTTTTAATATTAAGATAATTAATCAGCTCACTTTGACTAAAAATAAGGTCAGCTTGATCAGCAGGATAATATTTGTGAATAGTGTTAATAATTTCGTTAGTAAATTGATGTTTTACCAAAGACATTGTTGAACCTCTGCTATTTCTGTTAATTGTTTGCTATTTTTTTGAGTAGATTTTGGCAGTTGTTTAACTAAAGAGTCCCCATTTAATTCTAATAAATTTAAGACTCGACGTAGGCCAATTTTAACATAGTCAAATTGGCTTTCAATACTGATAGAAAATCTGCCTAATTTTTTAGCTACAAAAGATGTGGTAAAAGTGCCAGAAAAAGGGTCTAAAATTAGATCACCAACATTACTACTCGCTTGAATAATACGCTCCAAAAGTGCTTCTGGTTTTTGTGAAGGATGGTTTTCATATTCTGGCATTTTGTATCTAACACGGGGAAAATACCATGAATTACCCGGTATTTTAGTCGTATTATAAGGCTGAGGAATAGCTTTTCTATAATCGATAAGTTTTCGTTGAGCACCTGTTTTAGCTTCCACTTTTATATCATCAGCATTAAAGGTATATTTATGCTCATTTTTAACACAATGTAATAGGGGTTCATAAGTAGATCCGAAATATTTTTTAGCCTGCATTCCTGAACTATCATAATACCAAATAAGGCGACTTAATATTGTTAATTGATCCCTTAAAAATATGTCAAAATAAGGCATAGCTTGAGTGCTAGTCATCACATAAAATGTACCATCAGGTTTAAGAATACGAATACACTCAGTCAACCACAATTTTGACCATTCTATATAAGCTTCATCATTAACCCAATGATCATGAAAATTAGCAAATTTTTTGCCAATATTATAGGGTGGATCTGCAAAAATTAAATCTACGGAATTATCAGCTATATTTTTTAGTATTTCCAGAGCGTTACCATGGTAAATAATATGACCTTCTTTTTCGTATTTTGTCTGCATTTTCTGAATAATATTTGTAAGGTATGATAATTTTAAACTAAGTTAAATCAAAGAGTCGAGCTGCCCACCAAATAAGATTAAAAAAATAATAGCGGATCAAGATTAAAGAATTTTCCTAAAGCATTTGCTTCTTTTTTATTAATAGCTCGTTTCCCATTTATAAGATCAGAAACGAGAGATTCTGAACCCAAAATAGGCACTAAATCGACTTCTTGAATGCCTTTTTGTTCCCTTAAAAATTCTAACAAGGAATTGGGGTTAAAATTAGCCAAAGGTTGATAATATTTCCGCTCAAAATTTGTGACCAATAAAACTAATAATTGATAAAGTTCATCTTCTTCCGCAGTACGATTATTTTTGTGCATTAACTCTAAAATAAGTTCTACAGCTTCGTCATTTTCTTCTTCAGTTTTAATAACCTTAACTGACCTGAAATCAATAGTCATTTTGAACCTCCTTAATAACAATAAAAAGAACCCAAACAGATAAAATTATAACACAACTTTGCGAGATAAAAAACAGTAGTAAAATGTGTCAGACTTTTAACTTAATTAAAAGTAATAAATTATCAGTCCGACACACCCTACATATTAATGATTATTACCGTTATTAG
Source organism: Synechococcales cyanobacterium S06 (assembly GCA_011391125.1). Classification (GTDB taxonomy): domain Bacteria; phylum Cyanobacteriota; class Cyanobacteriia; order Cyanobacteriales; family JAABRE01; genus JAABRE01. Next base: position 9,525 of record JAABRE010000003.1, on the reverse strand, counting down.
TAGTAGCTAAAACACCAGCAAGGATTTTATCTGGTACTTCTTGAAGGTGGTCAAATTCCCAATTGAAGAATCCTACTCCTAATGTTAAAGAGCGCAATTCGACGACAAAATTTTGCATTTCTCCCTGGGGAATATAAGCAGTAACTTGGTCCCAACCTTTCCAATTGGCGATCGGTTCATAGCCTAAAATTTGTCCCCTTTTCCCACTAACTAATTGTAAAACTTTGGCAGTAAAATCGTTAGGAGCAGAGACTGTTACCGATAAAATTGGCTCTAATAATTGGGGCTCGCATTTGGGCATTCCTTCACTCATTGCCAAACGAGCAGCCTGTTTGAAAGCTTGTTCTGAACTGTCAACGGAGTGATAAGAACCATCGGTCAAGGTAACTTCAAGGTCAACCACGGGAAAACCCAAGGGACCTTGAACCAAATATTCCCGAACTCCCGTTTCAACTCCGGGGATATATTGCTTAGGAACTACACCACCGACTATGGTTTGGTGAAAATTGAAACCTTCACCGCGGGGCAGGGGTTTAATGTCGAGGTAAACATCGCCAAATGCGCCATGGCCACCGCTTTGATGTTTATAGCGACCATGGGATTTGGTTGATTTACGGATCGTTTCTTGATAGGGAACTTGGGGTAAGTGGGTTTTCAAAGGTAAATTGTACTTACGAGACAATCTGTCTAACGCAACCTGTAAATGAATTTCACCTTGACCCCACAGCACAACTTCCTTGGTGTCGCTGTTTTGTTCCCATTGTAAAGAGGGGTCTTCTTCCATTAATTTAGCCACCGCACTACTGATTTTAACCTCATCTTTGCGGTTTTCGGGAACAATCGCCAAAGCAAAAACTGGTTGCAATTTTTCCGCGGTGGGTAAGTCCGGGATATTTTTATCTGAGTTAGTCAAAGTTTGACCAGTTTGGATACCTTCTAAACGGCCTAAAGCGACAATTTCGCCAGCCGAGGCAACTTGTATCCCTTGCTGTTGTTGCCCCATTAACCGATAAATGCCACCGGGACGCACTCCATTAAGCAACATACCTTCTTTAAGTTCACCCTGCCAAACTCTGACTAAGGACAACTTACCACCTTGGGCTGTAAAATAGGTTTTCAGCACCTGAACAATAGTCTCGGACTGGTTTTGGAGTTTTAAACCGCGACGAGCAGCAGTTAGCTCTGGGGTTGGTGCTTCTTTAACCAAGGCATTCAGGAGAGGCCGAATTCCATAGTCCTGTTCCGCAATGCCAAAGAAAACCGGGACAATTTGATCAGCTCCGAGTTCTTGTTTCAAATCTTGCAGGATTTCTTCTTGTTTTGGTTCCACACCTTCGAGTAATTCTTCTAAGAGGTGATCATCAAAGTCAGCTAAGGTTTCCAGCATTTCTTCCCTAGTGAGATGTTCCTCTTCGCGCAGGTTTTCCGGTAGTGGGACTAAATCGTCAGGAGCTCCGGAGTGATAATGGTAAGCTTGTTCGCTTACTAGGTCAATGTAGCCAATTAGTTCGCCTTTTTTTTGAATCGGGTATTGTTGGGGAACTAAGGGACGGCTGGAAACCTGTTTAATTGCTTGCAAAACTTCCAAAAAGCTATTTTTGGAGCGATCCATTTTGTTGATAAAAACCAAATGGGGGATTTTCCAATCATCCAGAAATTTGAACAAGGGAGCGAGGGTTAAAACTCGCTCCACCTCAGCTTCACAGACAATAATCGCTGAACCTGCACCCACCAAAGCATTGTCGGTTTCTTGGGCAAACTCCACCGAACCAGGACAATCAAGGAAAGTGAAGTTTATGTTTTCGTATTCAGCAGTGGCGACTGATACTTCGACACTCATTTGGCGATCGCGCGCTTGGGGTGAACTGTCAGAAACCGTGTTTCCCTCTTTGATACTACCCTTTCTGGTAATGGTTTTGGTGACGAATAAAATACTTTCTAGTAAAGTGGTTTTCCCACTGGAATAGGGACCAACAATTGCCACATTACGGAGATTTTGCTCTACTTTTTGGTTCATAATTACTCATTTAAGTTTGCTTAATTTAGTTTGTCTATGTATTTGAGATTACCTCTTTTTGGTTACTTAAAGTCATTTCTGCAACTTCTTTTAAGATTTCAGAGACTTTTTGTTAAGCTTAATTAATATTTATTAATTAATTTTAAATTTTATGAATTTTATGAACCTTTTTTTTCCTAGTTCCGCTCCCCAAATTGCTCAATCAAGACGAAAACCTCTGCTTCTTTGCGTCTTTGCGTCTTTGCGTGAGATAATCTTCACTAAAATTTGGTTTTTAGTCTGGGCAATCATGTTGCTAAATTCCCTTTGCATCCATGCGCAAACTTTACCGGAGTTGACCCCTAGCACTCCCCAGGCCATTGAAAAACTTAATCAAGGTTTGCAGTTAATTAGCAAGGGCCAGTTGACGGAGGCGATCGCCTCTTTTCGGCAGGCAATTGCCCTGGATACCAACTTGGCGGCGGCACACTATAATTTAGGTTTAGCTTTACGTCAGCAAGGAAAATTACAGGAAGCGGCCGATTCGTTTTATCAAGCAACGTTAGCCGATCCGAATTTGGCCTTAGCTTATGCTAATTTGGGAGCAGCTTTGTTGGAGGGCAATAATTGGGCACAGTCGGAAAATTATTTGCTCAGGGCGATGGAACTTGACGAAAAGTTGGGTTTAGCTTATTATAATTTAGGCCTAGTTTTAGTGAAAAAAGGTAACTTAGATGGGGCTATTTTTAACCTAGAAAAAGCCACCGAATTAAGTCCCCATGCTCCTGAATCTTGGTATCATTTAGGAATGATTTATCTGCAAAAAAATGATTCCGAACAAGGGAAAAAAAACTTTCAAAAAGCAATAGAAATTAACCAAAATTATGTCGATGCTTATTATCAAATAGGTTCGATTTTATTCTATGATAAAAAGTTAGATCAAGCTTTACAAATTTTCACAAAAATAACAGCAATTAATCCCTATTATGCCAATGCTTATTATGGAGCTGGGTTAATATTTTTGCGACAAAAAAAATATAATCAAGCTCAACCCGTATTAGAATATGCTAAGGAATTATATGAACGAGACAATAATCAAGCACAGGTTACAGCTACAGAAAAATTATTACAAGCAATTTCGGTGGACAAAAAATAGAATCTGACTGATTAAGTTTGCTAATCTATAGATCCAACTGAATAGATTTCAGTGATAAATTTTAGGCAAAAATATCGCCAATTAAGAAGACAAGGAGTTAAACTAGAAACAATAAGTTAGTAAATTCAACTTGTCAACTTCATTAATTTAAGGAAAACTTTGGGTAATTATGGCGATATTTAATTCATAGTAGGTAAAACACTACTAATCCGATTAAAAGGTAGGTAATTCGGTGACTCAAAACTTTTCAGTTTTTCATTAAAATTACCCCTCGTACTAAGATATTCTCTTATTAAAAAACAGTAAAATCCGTGTTAGAAGCATTTGCCCTCATTACCATTTTTTGTGGATTTTTTGCCCTGATTTGGAAAAAAAATCTTATTATGAAAATCCTGTCAATGGATGTCATGAGTACCGGAGTAATCGCCTATTTCGTCGTCATCGCCTCCCGTTTTGGTATTTTCACCCCCATTCTGTCGGACGTTGAAGATATAAAGTATGCTGATCCTGTGCCGCAAGCTGTGATTTTAACCGCCATCGTGATTGGTTTTTCAATTCAGGCTTTAATGTTGGTGGGAGCGATGAAATTAGCGCAAGATAACCCGACTTTGGAAACCGTGGAAATCGAAAAGAATAATACCCCATGAGTATATTTACTGTTGTTTGGATTACCCTGCCGTTTTTTGTCGGTTTCCTCATCTTTTTGCTCCCCAAATTTGACCGTTATTTAGCTTTAATGGTGGGGATTAGTTCGGCGATATTTGCCGGTTTAATTTTTCTCGAAGAAGCTCCCCTAACCTTGATCTGGTTAGATAATTTCGGTGTCTCCCTAAAAATAGATCAACTTAGTGGATTTTTCATTCTGACCAATGCTTTGGTGACCATGGCCGTAATTTTCTACTGTTGGCCAACCGATAAAACCGCCTTCTTTTATGGCCAAAGCATAATCTTGCATGGCAGCGTCAATGCTACTTTTATCTGTGAAGATTTCATAAGTTTATATGTGGCTTTGGAAGTGCTGAGTATTGCCTCATTTTTGCTCATTGCTTATCCCCGCAATGATCGCCAGATTTGGGTGGGATTACGCTACCTTTTCGTCAGTAATACGGCCATGTTGTTTTATTTGGTGGGGGCAGTTTTGGTCTATCAAACCCATCATTCCTTTAATTTTGCAGGTTTAGACAAGTCTCCTCCGGAAGCATTTGCCCTAATTTTCCTCGGTTTGTTGGTTAAAGGAGGCATTTTTGTTGCTGGTTTATGGCTACCCTTGACTCATTCAGAATCCGAAAGTCCAGTTTCGGCTTTATTATCAGGGGTGGTGGTGAAAGCAGGTATTTTTCCCCTCTTACGTTGTGCTTTACTTCTGCCCAATATTGAGCCAATGGTCAGGTTGTTTGGAGTGGCGACGGCTTTATTGGGGGTATTTTTCGCCGTGTTGGAGAAAGACAGCAAGCGAATGTTGGCTTTTCACACGGTATCCCAATTAGGTTTTATTTTAGCAGCTCCGTCGGTGGGAGGTTTTTACGCTTTAACCCACGGCTTGGTTAAATCTTCCTTGTTTCTTCTCGCCGGAAAATTACCCAGTCGCAATTTCAAGGAATTAAAACACACTCCTTTAGATACAAGGGTTTGGTTAGCTTTGGTTTTAGCTAGTTTTTCGATTTCCGGGTTTCCCCTTTTGGCCGGTTTTGGCGCAAAGGTCTTAACCATGAAAAATTTACTTCCTTGGCAAGTCATCGGCCTGAATATTGCCGCAGTGGGTACGGCTATTTCTTTCGCCAAGTTTATCTTTTTACCAAGAGGCGGCGAAAAACAGTCTTTAAATATGGGTTTTTGGTGGGCAATTTTCCTCTTAATTGGCGGTTTATTGGCAGCAAATCTGTTTTATTACCAAGCTTACACCCTTACTAACACCATTAAACCATTACTAACCATCGCCTTGGGTTGGCTTGCTTATCATTTAATTTTTCAACATTTAGCCATTAAGTTACCCCGTTTTCTCGAGCAGTTTGACCATCTCATCGGAACAATGAGTTTAATCTTATTGCTACTTTTTGGCCTAGTCTTGATTTAGTTGGTAGGGTTGGCAAACCTGATTTTTGGTTTTCTTTAACTCCCCTTTCTTAAAATTATGATTTTAAGTTTTTTGTTACGTTTATTAATTTGGTTGTTGCTTAGTTCCGATTTAAGTCCGCTTAATATTTTCCTTGGAGTCATGATTGCCTTAATCTTACCCAATCATTATACCAAACCTGAACAATTCAAAGATTGGTTAGAGGTATTAAAGCAACTGATTGTCGCAATTCCCCAAGCTTTTTGGGAGGCGATCGAAATCATGATTTTTCCTCACAATCACGAAGAAATGGTGATCGAAAAAGTGAAACCTCGACGTTCTCGAATCTTGATCTTTTTGGACATCTTCCTCATTACCTTTACCCCCAAAACCATTGTCACAAAATACAATGAGTCCGGTTGGTATGATGTTCACCGCATTACGAGGAGGAAAAATAGATGAATGGAATCTTAATAGCTATGATTATCACCCTTTTAATTCCCCTTTATACGGGATTTTACCACGATGAGATTTGGGAAAAAATGTTAGCTTTCGCAACTATTTCCTGCAAAACAGCGATGATGATTCTGGTTATTTCCGTATTGCGCGATGATTGGATGATCGGCGTTGTCGCCATAATCGTTCTCAGTGTGGGGAATGCTGGTTTAATGCTGTTAGCTCATTTGATCAAGCGACTTGATGAGGAAAAAATATGATTGATATTTTAAGTTATCTACTCTTAGTCGTGGGAATTGTCTTCTGGTTTTGGGGAACTTTTCAGTTACTCAGCCGCCAGTCCGTTTTAGTCAAACTCCACGGTTTATCAGTCTCTGACACCCTTGGATCCATGATCATGTTGGTGGCCTTACTGCTGAAAATTCCCCGGGAATGGCCTTTATTGCTCCTTGGCTTGATCTGCTTGGTTCTTTGGAATACCATGTTAGGTTACGTATTGGCTTATACTTCTAGCGATCGGAGTGAACATGACTGAAACCTACGTTTATTTTATCGTTGCTCTGTTACCTTTGAGTGCTCTCATGTTGGTTTTGCAGGTCAATCCCCTTCACGCTTTGGTCATTCGTGGGCTTTTGGGAGCAATTGCTGCTTTAGTCGATGCAGTCTTGGGAGCTGCGGATGTGGCTTTAACGGAGGCTTTAGTTGGTACAATGTTATCGGTTACTCTTTATGCGATCGCCGTTCGTTCCTCTCTAGTGTTACGTTTCGGGGTATTAACGGACAATAAAGACGATGGCGAATTATTCCATCTGTTGCGCAATATTTGTCGTCAATATCATTTACGTTTCAAATTGATTAGCTATCCAGATCAGGAATCTTTAGAAGCAGCCTTGAGGAATAAAGAAATACAGGCCTTCGCCCATGAACAAGATACCAATTATCACACCATCACCAGGGTAAAACGTCTTTATGAAATCCTAGAAACAGAGCTTTCTCCCTCAATAACCAGCTTAACTTACCAAAATTTAACCAATTCTGTGGAAAAACACTAAAAATCATGAACTGGGTCTATTTAATAGCCGTAATCGCACTTTTTCTTAAAATTCTGTTCATTCCCCACCCCGAAGCAAATATGCCGGCCCTGTCCATTGTAGAAGCCATCATCGAAGACAGTGGCATTCCCAACACCGTTTCCGCTATTATTTTTAGAAATCGCCTTTATGACACCATTTTTGAAGTCGTCGTTTTTAGTATCGCCATTTTAGGAGCCAGTTTTCTGCTTGCCAATGAAAAACCCGTCACTAAGATTCACCAATTTACCGATCAACCTTCCGTAATTCTCGCACGTCTTGGCGCAACCATCGCCGCTTTAGTCAGCATAGAACTTGGCCTTCGAGGTCATCTTAGTCCGGGAGGAGGATTTGCAGCCGGAGTTGCAGGAGGTACAGCGATCTCCCTTGTGGCCATTACCTCTAATTCCGAATGGATGTACACCATCTACAAACGTTACCACGCAGCCATTTGGGAAAAAATTTCTGTTTTAGTCTTTCTTGTTTTATCCGCCATAACCTTAATGGGTTTAGAATTGCCCCAGGGAGAATTAGGAGCTTTGAATAGTGGTGGCATTATCCCCATTTTAAACCTAATTGTAGCGGTCAAAGTGGCTTTAGGTTCATGGGCAGTGGTCTTGATTTTTATACGCTACCGTGGCCTTTTATAATTCTCGATTAAATTCGCAACGGGTCGACCACCTTGTCATTTCAGTTATCAGTTATCTGTTATCTGTTCACTGTTCACTGAGAGGGGGGAGGAAACCTCAAACCTTTTTTTCTGGTCAAAAGTAAGAACTAACAAGGGTTTGCTGAATAAATGGCTGGTGAGGGCGAGTTGATCGTTGATAGTTTGACCGCGTCTTTTGACGAGCAAAAATCTTGATTAATCCCCGTAAATGTAAGGTTTTTTACTATTATTTGTTGAACTCCTTGCCCTTAATTCAAGTCCCACCAACTTAAAAGTATTGATCTATATAGCTTTCAGCTTTTTTCCGTAAACCCTAACAAGTAACCTTCGGTTTCTTCCTCAAGAAAGCCAGGTGAAATACTATAGTGATTCCAATTAAGATTAAAACAGTTGAAAAATCGGTTCGTAGTTGCGCTTTAGCGCTTCTTAGGACTAAAGTCCAACAACAAATTAAAAACTTTTGTTTAATTTTTATTTGGAATTACTATAACAGAGAAGCAATTGCGGTAATTGCTTTTTTTTTAGCACTTGCCAAATTTATGAGGACTCTTTTCCCCCTCTCCCTTTGGGATGAGGGGGGTAGGGGGGTGAGGGGTTGTATCTCATTTAATCTGAAAATGCTATAAATCGGGTACTTCATCAAAATTCAAATATTGCCTATTATTAAACAAAATTATTACTAATTAATAACTGATACAAATTAACATCTTTTTCCAATAAACAAGCATGACCACTATTAGGTAAAATTTCTAAACGACCATTTTTTAAATAATTTAATAATCTGTTAGCTTCATCAAGAGAAGGCAATAATAAATCACTTCCACTCGCAATAATCAAAACTGGTTGCGTTAATCTAATTAATTCCACCGGTTTAATCAGGAAATCTTTTAATAAAGATAAACGCCACTTTACCGTATTTAAAGGTAATGAATTCATCGCTTTTAATAACTTTAAGCGATCTTGTTCTTTCATTCTGCCCAAAGACGCTAAAAATGGCAATAAAACCGAAGTTGAACCCTGATATAAAAACTCGGGAATCCACTGAGTTAAAGGTATTCCTAAACTGAATAAAAATTGTCGATTAAAAGAAGAAGCCGGATTCACCAAAATAACTTTCTCTAATAACCAAGGCGCAAAACTCCACAATTTCAATGCTAAACAACCGCCAAAAGATTCCCCACAAAGATAAATCGACTGATTATTTCTTTGTTTTAATTCCAATTTAATTAACTCAATTATTTCTAAAGTAATAGTTTCCCAATTACTTAAATTATGGGGCGAAATTGACACAGAAACAACCTCAAAAATTCTTATTAAACCATCAGTTTGAGTGTGTAATAGTTCCCCCGTACCATCCATTCCGGGTAAGTAAATAAATAAGGGATAATCTTTTTTGCTCGCGGATATCCTCAGTAATTTAACACCAGTAATACGTTGAATAACTTGCATTTATAATTTACAAAAACTTTGATAAAAGATCATATTACCAATTATAAACCACGGTCGAGTCATTTCAGTTATCAGTTATCAGTTATCAGTTAACAGTTATTAATTAGGGCTTGCTGAATAAGTGAATGAAAAAACAAACAGTTTTGATAAATTAATAAATAAAAAATAAGTATAATTTTTATTTATTAATTTTTGTCTTTTATATAAGTATTTATAATCTAAATTGGCAAAAAATCTTTGATCTTGAACAAAACCATGAAAAAGAAGATAATAACCCCTTTTTAACAGGGTGTTAAGATTCATTACTAAAAAAGCAATAGCAATTTCAGTTTCAGCAGTTTCTGATAATTTGGACATGATTTGGTTTAAACCAAATCGACGTTTTCCTTGTCCAAATTTTCCTTCAATTTCATTTCTAATTCTTTCATCTCTTTGAGATTGTTGTTTCATTTCTTTGGTAATATTTTTAGGTGGTCTTCCTAGGGGAGGGCCACTCATTCTGATACCTTTATCTTTACAGAATTTTCGATTGTTTCTATTGCGATAAATTTTGTCCACATGGACGGATTCTGGATAGAATCCTGTTAAGTCTTTATAATTTTCTATTTGGGTTTCTAACCACAAAGCTTCATTAAAATTATCCCAACTTAAATGAGATAATAAAATATAGCCATC
>JAABRE010000039.1 GCA_011391125.1 Synechococcales cyanobacterium S06 | reverse complement strand
CCACTATTTATCAATGGTTAAAAAGAGAAAATCTCTCACCAATTCGAGTAGAACGTCGTCAAAGAAAACTAGATTGGAAGGCTTTAGAAAAAGATGTTCCGCGAAAATCCAGATGCTCGCTGAATTGACAGAGCACAAAAATTTAATGTGAGAATAAATGCGATTTTTTACGCTCTCAAAAAGATGAATATTACCAGAAAAAAAAGAATTTCGTTACCAAGAAAGAAAGGCAGAAGAAAGAATTAAATATTATCAAAGACTCCGAGAATTGATTAAGATATTCGGTAGTAAAAGTCTTGTCTTTATTGATGAATCTGGCTTTGATGCCATTGCTAATTGTGGGTATGGTTGGTCAAAAAAAGGTAAAAAAATTTACGCAAATAGACAGGGGAAACGACAAAAAAGAGAAAATCTAGTGGCGGGTAGAAGAAAAGGAAAAAAAGATTTTATTGCACCAATGATTTTTCAAGGAACTCTCAATGCTGAAACTTTTGAAAGGTGGTTAAAACTTTATTTATTACCAAGCTTAGAGAGACCCTCCATTTTAATTATGGACAATGCACCCATTCATAGAAAAAATAAGATTAAACAATTAGTAGAAACTACAGAACATGAAGTTATATTTTTACCGACTTATTCCCCTGATTTGAATGATATTGAACATGATTTTAGTGCTTTAAAAAGAGCAAGAATGTATGCACCTGTCGGGACTTCTTTAGATAAAATTATTTCTGATTATTGTATTTCTTAGTGTTCGGTTCTTATTTGGAATCACTATAGTTTGAGCTTACCGAGAAAACGACACATCGTGCTTTCACTGACTCTCACTCCTCCTCTTTCCTCCCAAAGCTCACAATATTCCGATAGGGTGTAATCACTGTGTTCTTCTACCATGCTGATAATTTCTTTTTCCCGCCCGGCTAGTTGACTGGGTTTTCCTCCCCGGGCTTTTTGGGGATTGATGTTTCCTGTCTCTCTTTTTTGTTTGACCAGCTTCTGTACCGTGTTTTGGCTCACCCTGAAGCGTTCGGCTACCTTTCTAATAGAGGTGCTGCCTTCGAAGTAGGTGCTGACAATTTTTTCTCGAATATCTTTGGATAAAGGGCGCATTTGAACCTCTCAAAAGTTTTCTCTATTGTCCCATACTGTCTTGCATTACGCTGTATAGGGAATAATTTATTGAGAAAGTTTAATTTTTTTCATTATTTTCTAAGTTAATAATATGAGGGAGTTGAAAATTTTTTACTAGAGAGTTTTTCCTCTATAAAATAATAATTTTTTGAGTTTAAAATAGTCTTTATCTTATTAAAAAATCTAACTTATTTAATAATTTTTTTTAGAATTTTGGGCAGTTAAAATTTTTAATTGAATAAGTTAATTGGCTATCTTGTTGTTAGCTTCAAAGAATAAAATAACCTTGTCTTCCTGATTCTAGTTTCATTAGAAAAGCAAAAATATCAGTAATAGTGTTAAGTCATTGCTATGTTTCGGGAACTTTTTTCCTGCTTTCTCTCAACTGAGTAGAGTTTCGAGAGGAAGTAAAACTAACAACACAGGTTAATAAAAATGCTCAACTAAATCTGACAGTAATTATTTTTTGATTAAAATACTTAGTTCAGATAAAAATTTGTCTCAATTGTTATAGTAGGCTATGTAGTTAAAGATAAATTATTATTTATTCAGTGAATTAGTAACAAAATGGCTACTCGGCACTGTCTTTTAATTTAATAATTATAAGTAAAATTCCTGATCATTAAAAAATTTATTACCATGCGTATTTTAATTGTCGAAGACGATATTCAATTAGCAGAAATGCTCACCGAAGCTTTAACTGATCATCAATATGTCGTTGATGTGGTAGAAAACGGAGAATTAGCCTGGGATGCTGTACGACTTGGTGATTATGACTTAATTTTGCTCGATTTAACTTTACCAAAATTAGACGGTGTCAGGTTTTGTCAACGATTAAGGGAACATCAATATTCCTTACCTGTTTTGATGTTAACGGCTCGTGATACCTTGGCTGATAAAGTCACTGGTTTAGAGGCTGGAGCAGATGATTACTTGGTAAAACCCTTTGCCATAGAGGAATTAATGGCTAGAATTCGGGTTTTATTACGTAGGCTAAATAGTACAACTAAAGCCGATCTTTGTTGGGGAAATTTACATTTAAACTCTAGCACTTATGAGGTGACTTATGAGCAGCAATTATTGCATTTAACTCCCAAGGAATATGCTTTATTAGAACTTTTAGTCTCTCATGGTCGTCGAGTTTTAAGTCGAGCGCAAATAATTGAACATATTTGGACTCTCGAAACCCATCCTTCCGAGGAAACGGTCAAATCTCATCTCAAAAGTTTGCGTCATAAATTAAGGGTAGTCGGAGCTCCTGATGATTTTATCGAAACAGTTTACGGTTTAGGTTATCGACTTAAAACCATTGATCATTAATATTAGACTTCGCGGCAGAAGTCAGGTAAAAGGTAAAACGCCATCGAAATAGACGCTTTATCTATGAGAATTGATTTTTATCACCTTTTCCAAGATTTCTAATAATTACTTTTCTAACTTCTGCTCGATTTCTCCCCAATTTCTCCCCAGTATTTTTACTTCTGGGTTTTATACTAGTTGTTAAAGTCAATTAGTTAGCCACCGGAACTTGTTATGTTTAATCTAATAACATCGATTTCTCCTCATCCTTTTCAGACTCAATTACCCAAAAAAAATCCCCCCACTTATGGGTTGATTTCCGTACCAGGAGATCCATTGGCGGAGATGGGCAAGGAGAAAGCTGGTGGACAAAACATCTACGTTAAAGAATTGGGACTAGCTTTGGCTCAACGAGGTTGTCAAGTTGATCTATTTACCCGTCGCGAAAACCCGGAACAAAGGGAAATTGTTGAACACAGTATTGGTTGTCGCACTATTCACCTAACAGCTGGACCGCCTAAATTTATTCCCCGAACCGAATTATTCGATTATTTACCCACTTTTGTCGATTCTTGGCTGGATTTCCAAAAGCGATCGGGTCGTCAATATAGCCTAATTCATACCAATTACTGGTTATCCGGTTGGGTTGGCTTACAATTAAAATTTCGCTTCGGTATCCCCCTAGTTCACACTTATCACTCCATCGGAGCGGTCAAATATCGGAATGTGGAACATCCGCCTTCAGTTGCATCAATTCGTCATGCCGTGGAATGGGCTTGTTTAGAACAAGCTAATTGTGTGATTTCGACCAGTCCGAAAGAAGTTGCGGATTTGCGACAATACCTCTCGCCATATGGACGGATCAAAATTATTCCCTGTGATCGTCATGCTGAAGAATTTGGCTCAGTATCACCAAAACAAGCGCGCCATAATTTAGCTATTGCTCCCGAAACTCCGATGCTCCTTTATGTCGGCAGTTTTGATGAACGCAAGGGCATCGAGATGCTGCTTAAAGCATCGGCAAAAATACCTAAACCTTTTGAATTATATTTAGTTGACTTAAATGGACAAAAAGATCAAGATTCCCAAGAACAACAAAGCATTCGGTCTTTGGTGAAAGAATTAAATTTAGAAAATGTCACCATTTTTAGCGCTCAAATTTCAGAAACTGAATTAGAAACCTACTATGCAGCGGCGGATCTGTGTATTGTTGCCAGTTACAATGAACCTTTCAACTTAGTTGCCATTGATGCCATGGCCGCAGGAACTCCGGTGATGTCCAGTACCATTGCTGGTTTTTGCCACACAGTGATCGATGGTCAAACTGGGTTACTGGTACCGCCGCAGGATTCTGAATCTTTAGCCAAAGCAATTCAGGAAATATTGGCTTATCGTGAAAGGAAAAAGGACTTATTAAGTCAAGCGGACAAAAAGTGGGTTCAATCGAAGTTTATTTCTAGCGCAGTTGCTGATCAAATTTATGATCTTTATCAATCTTTAACCTTATCTGAATCCGTGAAAAAAATAAAGCAAAGTGAAAATTTTACTCCGGATTTACCGCAAAAAATTTATCAATTATTAGATTTTGACATCTCCCCGTCTTAAAAGAACGGGGATTCTGGTCGATTATCAACCGAAAACGGGGATCAACCACGTTTTCTTTGAGTCTGTCAACAAACTCCTACACCCCTTGGGCCTACAACTGTAGGTTTACTTTTTCACAATTCAGCTGGTGCGGGTTTTTCACCGCGTTTGCAGCTAAGAAAATCTTAAATGAAATTCAGCAACTTGTCAATTTGTCAAATAAAGATATGGTAGGTTAAAACCTACCCTAGTGAACCACACCACCGACTTAAGTCGGTGGCTTTTCACAGTGAACAGTATTTCCTGTAAAAATCTCAAAAAAAGTAAATTATAGTTTGAGGAAATTTACTTAAAAACTTCTCTACTCAATCATTATCAGTTATCCGTTATCAGTTACTAACTTTTATTTGTGGAAGCCGTTAATTAGTTAAAAATAGCTAAAAAACCATTGTTTAGAAATCCGATTTTTTGAAAAAATCGGATTTCTAAACTGTTAAGCTAAACAGGCAGCCAAATCAGCATCTGGTGTCGTAATCGGTAGCAAATTGTAATTTTCGGAAAGGAAATTTAGCACATTTGGTGTTAAGAAAGCGGGTAAAGTTGGTCCTAAACGAATATCTTTGATCCCTAAATAAAGTAAAGTTAAAAGGACAGCGATCGCCTTTTGTTCATACCAAGAAATAATCATGGACAAAGGTAACTCATTTACACCAACATTAAAGGCATTTGCTAACCCCAAAGCAATCTGAATGGCAGAATAAGCATCATTACATTGGCCAACATCTAATAACCGTGGTAAATTACCAATTTCGCCTAAATTTTTATCAAAAAAGCGGAACTTTCCACAGGCCAAAGTTAAGACGATACAATCTTGAGGGACTTTCTCAACAAACTCAGTATAATAACTACGGCCGGGTTTAGCACCATCACAACCACCGACTAAGAAAAAGTGGCGAATTTTGCCCGCTTTCACTGCATCAATGACCTGATCGGCGACACTTAAAACCGCATTATGAGCAAAGCCCGTTAATACTTGACGATATTCGCCATCTTCGGTAAAACCGGGCATTTCCAAAGCTTTTTGAATGAGCGACTTAAAATTAGGAAGACCATCAAAAACCGGCACATGAACCATATTTGGATAACTTACCGCACTAATAGCAAATAACTTAGCCTCATAATTATCATGGGGGGGCATTAAGCAGTTAGTAGTAACAAGAATAGGACCAGGAAACTTAGCAAAATCCTTAACTTGGTTTTGCCAAGCTGTACCAAAATGACCGTAAAAATGGGGATAACTTTCTTTTAATTTAGGATAACCATGGGCGGGAAGTAATTCCCCATGGGTATAAATATTAATCCCCAAACCCACAGTTTGCTCCAATAATTGAGCTAAAATTTTGATGTCATGACCCGAAACTAAAATCGCTTTACCAGCTTTTGCACTCAAAGGAACAGGAGTAGGAACAGGATTACCATAATAAGTAGTATGGCCTTTATCTAACAATTCCAGAGTTTTATAATTAAATTCGCCCACCTTTAAAGCCAAGCTAACCCAATCCTCTAAAGTTAAATCATAGCGATCTAAACTGGCCAAAGCTTCCTGATAAAACCGGTAACAGCCATCATCATCTTGACCCAATTCATGGGCTAAAAACTGATAAGAAGCGGCTCCTTTAACCCCATATAAAACTGTTAGTTTCAAGGAAAAAATATCGACATTACCACCAGCTTGGGAGATAAATTTCAAACTAATTTCTTCACCGAGCTCACTCAAATCATTATTAACATCAGGAGTAAAACAAGAAATTTCGGGCCATTCTTGGGGCGCAAGTTGAAGTTTTAAATTTTCCCGATAGGCGATCGCCCTCGTGATGTAAACACCAAGGGATTGAGAATCAAAATTGACATTAGTCATCGTCGCAAACAGCGATTCACAGGTAAACACATCAACTTCGCGAGTATTGATACCTGCTTCATTAGCCTTCAAAACCACAGGAGCGAGGCCACGCAAACAATAAACCAACAAATCCTGTACCGCATTCACCTCTGGACTTTTACCACAAGCGCCCCATTGATGACAACCATCTCCACTAGCAGTCTGTTCACATTGTTCACAAAACATAAAATTTCTCCACTCGTAAATATTAGAAACAAACTAAAAACCATCATTCATTGGGCACTTCTTCGCGTCTTTGCGCAGCCGGCCCTAAAAAAAGGGGGGGGGGCTGCGTGAGACAGAGAAATCAAACAGCAAAGCGAAAAACCTCCTTTGCGCTCTTCTTTAGGTGAGAAAACTCCCCAGATAAACCGGCCAACCGAAGCTAGGTCAATTGTTAACAGGGACTTTTCCATTAAGCGATTGTAACTTTTCCAAATATTCCTCCCTGAAAAAGCGCAAAGTGCTTAACACCGGATTCGGGGCACTTTGGCCCAGACCACAGAGACTGGTTTCCTTAACCATGGGAGCGAGAGTCTCCAAAAGGGCTAAATCCTTTTCTGTACCCCTTCCTGCGGCAATTTTGCTTAATAGCTCGTACATTTGGACAGTACCAGCACGGCAGGGGATACACTTGCCACAGGATTCATCACGGCAAAATTCCATATAGAACTTGGCAAAATCCACCATATCAGTAGTTTCATCCACTACGATCATACCTCCTGAACCCATGATTGTGCCTAAAGCTTGTAGGGATTGATAATCAACGGGGGTATCTAAATGGGAAACTGGGATACAACCACCACTCGGACCACCGGTTTGAACTGCTTTAATGGTATGGCCTCCCTCCACACCACCGCCCATGTCTTCAACGATGGTTCGCAGAGTCATCCCCATGGGGACTTCAATTAAACCCGTGTTGTTTAACTTTCCTGTGAGGGCAAATACCTTGGTTCCCGTGCTGTTTTCTGTACCAATATTGGTGAACCACTTGCCACCTTCGCGAATAATCACGGGAATATTAGCGTAGGTTTCCACATTATTAACCAAGGTCGGACACCCCCACAACCCTGATTCATTGGGATAGGGAGGCCGAGGGTGAGGTGTTCCTCGTTTTCCTTCGATGGAGGCAATCAAAGCGGTTTCTTCACCACAAACAAACGCTCCTGCACCGATGCGGATGTCTATTTTAAAGTCAAACGTTGACTCAAATATTTGACTACCTAATAAACCTAATTTTTTCGCTGCGTTGATGGCTTTCTGTAAGCGTTTGATCGCCAACGGATATTCAGCTCTCACATAAACATAGCCATGGTTGGCACCCACGGCATAGCCCGCAATGGCCATGGCTTCAATAATGCGGTGGGGGTCACTTTCAATCACACTGCGGTCCATGAAAGCACCTGGATCTCCTTCATCGGCATTACAAATAACGTATTTTTGGCCAACTGGCATTTTGCGCACTGATGACCATTTAAGGCCAGTAGGATAACCTCCTCCCCCTCTTCCCCTCAGTCCACTAATGGTTATTTCTTCGATGACTTCATCGGGAGTCATTTGGTAAAGTACCTGATAAAGTTGCTGATAACCACCGACAGCGATGTAAGATTCGATCTTTTCGGGATCAATACGGCCGCTATTTTCCGTCACAATGGGCACTTGGTTGGCAAAAAAGGGATGATTAGCATCAAAAGTCAGAGCGTCAGTTTCGCCTCCCGTTAAAGCATCGATCAAGCTTTCCGCTTGATCTGGGGTAACTTCCGCATAAATGCGGTTATCTGGGTCAACTTGGATCAGGGGACCTTTACCACATAACCCTAAACAGCCGACTCCCTGCACTTCGATTTGTGCTTCTAATCCCTTACTTTTGATGGCTTTATTGAGATTTTTGACGATTTGTTCTGAATTGGCGGCATGACAACCAGCCGCAACACAGCAGTTAATACACACTGGTTTAGCTTTGGCCACTTCTTGTTGGGCTATTTTTAATAGTTCTTGCAAATCCATAATTACTGATTCTCCCAAATATGTTGTTGCGCTAAAGCGCCGAGTTAGGCCAGATTGGGCAAACAGCCCAATAACTAACCTTTTAACTGGTTAAAGCTTCGACTTTTTCTTTGATTTGGTCAGCCGCTCCACTATTGATCAATTCTTTGATCGCCCATAAAACTGACTCGGTGGTTTGTTTGCCGGAGACGTTCCCATCAATGGTGATAGCTGGAGCAACCCCACAAGCACCGATACATCGGGCACTTAAAAGGGATAACTTATTATTAGCGGTGGTTTCTCCTACTTTGATGGCCAGATATTTTTCTAATTCTTCAATTATTTTGCCGCCACCCTTGACATAACAAGCCGTTCCGAGACAAACGACGCAATTATGCTCTCCTTGGGGTTTTAAGGTGAACAGATGATAAAATGTAGCGACTCCATAAACCATACTGAGGGGCAGTTTCATTTGACGGGTGACGTAAGTTAAAACATCATCATCTAAAAAACCAAAGGTTTCTTGGACTTTGTGTAGCACTTCAATTAACGCTTCTTGGCTATTGCCTCCTTTTTTCAATACCATGTCGATGGTACGAAAGCGTTTATCGGCATTGGGAAGCTCTTTTGCTACTTGTTTTTTGGCCGTCGTTTTTTCTGCTTGACTAATTAAAGCCTCACTTCTTTGCTGACGAGATTGAAATTTGCGATTTTTTAATTCTTCCAGCTGTTTTTTTTGCGCTTCCGGATCAATGTTTCTGATTACCATAATATATAATCCCTATAAATATTTTTTTATCACAGACAATAGGCCTGTTTTACCGAGTTTTGATTAATTTAGACTCCTCTTTTTTAGACTTGCTTTTATTATTGCATGAGATTTAAAGTTAACACCTATTCTTTATTTTTCTTAAATATTTCTGTATCTTTTTGTGAAGTTTAACAATCTATTTGTTGCTTAATTAAATGTTAAGTATTTATTAAATTTAGCTCACTTTTTATTAATAAATATTGCAGATTTGTTTTTTCAGCTAGAGGAGTTATCTGTTGGTTCAATAGACTTGGCTTTTTCCTCACGCAAAGGCGCTAAGGCGCTAAGGGGGTTATCTGTTTGTTCAATAGACTTGGTTTTTTCCTCACGCAAAGGCGCTAAGGCGCTAAGGGGGTTATCTGTTTGTTTAATAAACTTGGGTCTTTCCTCACGCAAAGGCGTTATTAGCTAATTTTATCTGTTTTTAAGTGCTATTACGCTAAAACTTCTACAAAACACTGGATTAACTTTGAAATATTGTCTCTGGACAGCTATACTCGGGGAGTTAAAATAAATGTTGATTGCGCCGTTGAGTTCACGATCTAGTAGAAATGTTGTCTTCACGGTTTCGAGAATCACAAATTTATTAATTCGCTAGCAATAAAAATCCTATTTCTCGATTTCTTATAAAATTAAACGGTAACAAAGGTGACCAATTATTATGATTAGAAATAGGCTATTTCTTATCCAGATTCCATAAAGGGGAAAACTTAAATATTTTTGCTTCTTATTGTTAGTAATTACTTCGCTTAATTTTTCTCCTAAATTTTCTAACCAAGGTAAATTAACTGGATATAACCATAAGTTATTTAACCAGTTTGTGGGGATACCTTCTTTACCTACTCTACTACCAATTATCGCTCCTAAAATTGCGGCAGTCGTGTCGGTGTCACCTCCTAATTTGATTATTTCAGTAAGGCTTTTTTCGTAATTGTCTGGACATCTTAACCAAATTTGAATTACTACAGGAATTGTGTGATAAATATAACCAGAAATTCCTTTTTGTAAACCCAATTTTGCCGCAAAATCAGCGCTATTTTCCTCTATTTCTGCACTGTTACAAGACTGTTTAATTAAGGTTAAAAATTCTCTTGCTTCGGGGATAAGTTCGCTTAATTTTTGATAGTAATTTTCTGGAGTTATCTCTATATTTTGCGATGATAAATGGGAGGCGATCGCCACGGCTAAAGCGCCATATTCGGCTTTAATATCAGTATGGGTGATCCTGGTGGAAATCCGCACTAAATTGCGCATTTTT
This sequence comes from Synechococcales cyanobacterium S06, assembly GCA_011391125.1. Lineage (GTDB taxonomy): Bacteria > Cyanobacteriota > Cyanobacteriia > Cyanobacteriales > JAABRE01 > JAABRE01. Next base: position 37,424 of record JAABRE010000039.1, on the reverse strand, counting down.
TCGGGATTATTGCCATAACAAACACCAATTAGGCTTGAACGCATGGCCGGACCATTTCCTGCCGAAAAAACCCCACTTTTCTGGGGTGGAAATCCTAACCATAATTTAATAATTCCCCTTAAAGTAGCAAAACCAATACCCGCAGGAAAAGTAAGCAACCATAACCTTAATTGCCAAGCTAAATATTTAGTGAAAATGGTTTCATTACCAGCCGAAACTAACAAAGATTGTGCTACTATTACCGTATGTTCAGTGTCGTCAGATACCATTCCATGGTTAAAGATTAAGCGATGTTTCAGGATATTTTTGGTTAATTTTTGTTGTTTTCTCAGCGATAAACCTTCGTAGGGAAGACCAATTGCATCTCCGACAGTTGTCCCCAAAATACAGCCAATAATCGCCTTTTTAAGCTTATTAATTGTCATTATGATAATAGTTATTAAGGTAAATAATTACATTATAATCACAATTAATAATGACCTTTGAGCAAAAATCTGCGTAAAGTTTTCCCAGAAGTTATCGCCAGGATTGAACAAAGAATAAATTTTTTGAATTTCCCCTTTCAAGAGCAAAAAATAGTTTGTTTGATCACCGTTAACGAGAAAAAGAGGTTTCAGGTTTCCTCCCCCTTTTAAGCTACTACTTAAAGGTGTAGGGGTTAACGGCCGTTAACCCCTAGTGTTAACTGGTAACTGGTAACTGGTAACTGAAATGACAAAAAGGTAATTGTTAATCAGAGCTTACTTTTATACTAAGAATTGTAAAGATTATTAATTAACTTTTAAGAAACTGATAGAATAAAAAAATTAGCTTGACTGAATAATTAAAAAAAGATTAAATTATCGCAAATCTGACCTTTAATAAATTCACAAAAATAAGAAAATAAAGTATATTAAAAAAGAACACGAGAGTAAAAAAAATATCGGCTCAAAGATTAAGGAATATAAAAAAAATTATGCTCATTAATTAAGGAGGTTAACAAATGCTCACAACCAGTGTAGCAAGTCAACAAGTACATGGAGCTTATGCTTTAATTGATAGTTTAAAACGTCACGGTGTGCAACACATTTTTGGTTATCCCGGTGGAGCGAATTTGCCCATTTATGATGAACTCTACAAGGCGGAAGCCGCCGGGGACTTAAAGCATTTTTTAGTTAGACATGAACAGGGAGCGGCACACGCTGCGGATGGTTATGCGAGAGCTACGGGTAAGGTGGGGGTATGTCTGGCGACTTCAGGACCTGGTGCGACTAATTTAGTCACGGGTTTAGCTACGGCCATGATGGATTCTGTGCCCATGGTTGCGATAACAGGACAAGTTCCCAAGGGGTTGTTAGGGACCGACGGTTTTCAGGAAATCGACATTTTTGGCATAACTTTGCCCATTGTCAAACATTCCTATCAAATACGCCATGCTAGGGATATTGCTAGGATTGTAGCCGAAGCTTTTTATATTGCCAGTACGGGAAGACCAGGACCGGTTTTGATTGATTTCCCTAAAGATGTTGGCATTGAACAGTTTGATTATCAACCAGTGGAAGCTGGAGCGATTAAGTTACCCGGCTATGATGATAGTTTCGTCATTGATAACAATTCCTTGAAAAATGCCATCCATGTCCTGAAAAACAGCGAAAAACCCCTGTTATATATAGGAGGAGGAGCGATCGCCTCGGATGCCGAAGAAGAAATCAAACAACTAGCCGAAAAATTCCAAATTCCGGTGACTACTACTTTAATGGGTAAGGGGAGTTTTGACGAGTCTAACCATTTATCTTTAGGAATGTTGGGAATGCATGGCACAGCTTATGCTAATTTTGCCGTGGGTGAATGTGATTTGTTGATCGCCGTAGGGGCCAGATTTGATGATCGGGTCGCGACTCAAGGGAAATTATTTGCCCACGATGCTAAGGTAATTCATATTGACATTGACCCAGCGGAAATGGGCAAAACTCGACAGGTTGATGTGGCGATCGCCGGCGATGTGAAGACCATTTTACGGGAATTGTTGCAGGAAGTAACAGAAACAGACCTGAACTTTGAACAAACTCGGACTTGGCGAGAACATTTACAACAGTTAAAAGGTGAATATCCCTTAGAACAACCTCACCCGAGTTCGGGTTTGTCCCCCCAAGAAGTGATCATTGAAGTTTATAAGCAAAGTCCCCAGGCCTATTACACCACGGATGTTGGCCAACACCAAATGTGGGCGGCACAATTTATCAATAATAAACCCCGTCATTGGATGTCCAGTGGTGGTTTGGGTACTATGGGTTATGGAGTACCAGCTGCGGTAGGAGTCAAAGTTGCTTTCCCTAATGATCCAGTAATCTGTATCAGCGGAGACGGAAGTTTTCAGATGAATATGCAGGAGTTGGGAACTATTGCTAACTATGACTTGGGAGTAAAAATCGTGATTCTCAATAACGGTTGGTTAGGAATGGTTAGACAATGGCAACATCTATTTTATGGCGATCGTTATGAGGCCACTAACCTAGAAAAAGGATCGCCAAAATTTTCAAAATTAGCCGAAGTTTACGACATTAAAGGAATGTTAGTCGAACATCGAGAACAATTAGCCGAGGCGATCGCCGAAATGTTGGCCCATAACGGTCCAGTAATTCTAGAAGTGAGAGTCACCAAAGATGAAGATTGTTACCCCATGATCGCCCCCGGTCAAGCAAATACCAACATGATGGGCTTACACCACCCGTGAATAAAGGTTCGTTGTTGCGCTTTAGCGCTCTCTAAATTGTTACCCATGATCGCAACTGTTGATCAAGGAAAGTACCATGAAAACCTATATTGCAACGGTTCATAAAGATTCAGATAGCGATTATGGAGTCCAATTTTATGATTTCCCCGGTTGTATTAGTGCTGCTAGTACCATTGAGGAAGCCAGCACAATGGCTACAGAAGCATTAACAGGACATAGTTCGTTAATGATCGAAGATGGTGATTTAATCCCTGAACCAACGCCCTTGGAAATCATTATTTGTAACCCAGATCATCAAGACTCACTTGTTTTTCTAGTCGTTCAAATACCTGATCAAATACTTCAAAGTAGGGTGCGTCAGAAAGAACAATTATCGAAAATATTAGTTAATTAACCAATCTGACGCACCTTACCCAACCAACAACGAACAAATAATAAGGAGTAAAAATCATGACAGAAGTATATATCGTAGCGGCCAAACGTACCCCATTAGGACGTTTCGGTGGAATTTTATCTGGTTTTGCACCCACGGAATTAGGCGCACACGCCATGAAAGCGGCGATCGCAGAAGCAGGAATCAATCCCGAACTTTTGGACTTGTATATATTCGGCAATGTTTTAAGAGCCGGCCACGGTCAACTATTGCCGAAACAAGCGGCCTTAAAAGCAGGTATTCCAGCTACGGTGGATGGCTATGCGATCGACATGGTGTGTTCGTCAGGGATGATGAGCATTATGAATGCGGCCACAACAATCAAAGCTGACGAAGCGGAAATAGTCCTCGCAGGAGGGATGGAATCCATGTCCCAAACGGGGTTTTACCTTTCTAGTCGCGCTCGTTGGGGTTATAAATTCCTGCTGGGCGCTCCTGAACAATTGGTCGATTTACTTGAGTTTGACGGATTAACCGATCCCGTCACCAAGGAAGGAATGGGCTTAGAAACCGAACGATTAGCGGCCGAACATGGTTTGACCCGTGAAGCTTTAGACGAAGTTGCAGCAATTTCTCAATCACGGGCGGCCGAAGCAACGGCCAGAGGAGCTTTCAAAAATGAAATTGCCCCCATGGAAGTGAAGGTAAAACGCGATCTGCAGTTAGTTGACTCGGATGAAGGGATCAGAGGAGATACTACTTTGGAAAGTTTAGCCAAGTTACGTCCTGCTTTTACCAAAGATGGCGTTTTGACTGCGGGAAATTGTAGTCAAATTTCTGACGGAGCGGCCGCTGTAATTGTGGCGAGTAAGTCAGCAGTGGAACAATATGGCTTAAAACCCGTGGCTAAAATTTTAGGAGGTACTTGGTCTGGTGGTGAAACTTGGCGTTTTCCTGAATATCCCGTCCACGCGTCGAAAAAATTACTCGCTAAATTGGGCAAAACTGTGGCCGACATTGACCTCTTTGAAAACAATGAAGCTTTCGCCCTCAGTACCCTGTTATATGAAAATATGCTCGGTGTGACTAGGGATAAACTAAACGTCAACGGTGGTGCGATCGCCCTAGGACACCCAGTGGGAGCTTCCGGTGCTAGGGTTGTCGTTACTTTACTTAATGCGTTGATCGAACAGGACAAAACCTTTGGTTTAGCAGCCCTTTGTCATGGTACGGGAGGAGGAACGGCGATCGCCATTGAACGAGTTTAGGTTGTTTGTGGGGCGAATGTTCGATCGCCCTTACCGGCAACATCTGGGAGCAAAAAAGGAGGAAAAAAGATGAGATTTATAAATCCAAAAACTGATTATGCCTTTAAAAAGATATTTGGTTCAACTCAAAGTAAGGACATTTTAATTAGTTTTCTCAATGCTATTTTATATCAAGAAAAAGAGACCATTGTGGATTTAGAAATCTTAAATCCCTATTCTCCAGGGGAAAGTTTTGGTTTAAAAGATAGCTATTTAGATGTCAAAGCAAAATTAGATAATAATACCACTGTCTTAATAGAAATGCAGGTATTAAATAAGTATGCTTTTGACAAAAGGGTTATGTATAATGCGGCAAAAAGTTACGCCAATCAATTAGATTCTGGAGATCGTTATTTTTTACTAGAACCTGTTATTGCTCTGACTATTATTGACTTTATTCTGTTTGATAATAGTCCCGCAATTATTAACTCTTTTCTGTTCCAAGAAGAAACTCTGAAATTCGTTTATAGTCACGAGATAAAATTGGTTTTTGTGGAATTACCCAAGTTTAATAAAACGCTAAATGAGTTAGAGCATTTGAGCGATAAATGGCTATTTTTCCTCAAAAACGCACCTAAATTAAAGGAAAAACCAGAGGATATGCAAACAATTCCTGCTCTTAATCATGCCTTAGAAATTGCCAATTATGCTACTTTAAATCGGGATGAGTTAGAGGAAATGCGTAAGCGAACCATCTGGTTAACTGATCAGGAGGGAGCTTCTCTTTATGCTAGAGAAAAAGGACTAGAGGAAGGTTTACAACAGGGTTTACAACAAGGGAAAATCGAGTTGATTTTAACTTTGTTAACTCAAAAACTAGGCGAAATTCCATTGGAAACTCGTCAAAAAATTCCCAATTTATCTATTAAGAAAATAGATGAACTTACCGGAGCAATTTTTACCATTAACACCTTAGAAGATTTAGAAAATATGTTAAGTTAAGTAACAACTTGTGACATATTTAACCCGAACAAAGGCATAATTAATATTAGTTTGGAGGGAAAAACATGGTAACAACTTTTAAAGGTTATGCGGCTTTAAATAAGGGAGAAAAATTGCAATCTTGGCAATATGAACCTAAACCTTTAGGACGTAATGACATTGAAATCAAAGTAACCCATAATGGCCTCTGTCACACTGACCTTCACATGAGGGATGATGATTGGAATGTCAGCACTTTCCCCCTCGTAGCTGGCCATGAAGTCGTCGGCGAAATCACGAAACTTGGTGAAGATGTCACAAACTTGCAGATAGGCGATCGAGTCGGTGTTGGTTGGATTAGCAACTCTTGTCGTCGTTGTGACGCGTGTTTGCGAGGAGAAGAAAATATCTGTCGTCAGGGTTATACCGGCTTAATTGTGGGAAATTACGGCGGTTTTGCTGATAAATTGCGGGTAAATGCCGATTTTACCTATAAGCTCCCTGATGCCCTTGATTCAGCCTCCGCAGCCCCTCTTTTATGCGCTGGGATTACCGTTTATTCTCCTTTGCGCACCTATATTAAGCATCCGGGATCAAGGGTTGGGGTAATTGGCATTGGCGGCTTGGGGCATTTAGCCATTAAATTTGCCCGCTCCATGGGTGCAGAAGTTACCGCTTTTTCCACTTCTCCCAGTAAGGAAACCGAAGCCAAGGAATTTGGTGCGCATCATTTCTGCAACTGGAATGATGCAGAAACAGGGGATTATGACTTGCTCCTCTATACCGGTTCAGCGGAAATTGATTGGACAAAGGCTCTTGGATTACTGGGCAATGATGGCGTATTCTGCTTGGTTGGTCTGCCCGTTTCTACCCTCAATATTCCTCTGTTGGCCTTGGTTTTCGGTCAAAAGAAAATTGCCGGTAGTGCAGTGGGAGGCCGTCGTTTCATGACCGAAATGTTAGAGTTTGCTGCTATCAATCAAATTAAACCCATGGTTGAAACCATGCCCATTACGCAAATTAATGAGGCAATGGACAAGGTTGCCGCTAATCAAGCTCGTTATCGCATTGTGCTACTTTCTGAATAAGAAAAGGAGGTTAAATTAATGAATATTATCCTTGATCCAAAAATAGAAGTTTTGATTCAAAAACAGCTTGTTTCTGGTAAATATGCTAATCCAAATCAGGTAATTGAGCAAGCTTTAAACTTATTAGAAAAAAGGAATCAATATGATAGTTGGATTGAGGAAATTAGGGAGAAAATTGATCTCGCAGCTACCCAATTAGCTCAAGGATTAGGAATAGATGGAAACATAGCCATTAATAATTTAAATCTTTCCTTGAATGATTTAAAATAAAGTGGTAGTCTGTCCAATTTTTGTTAAATTAAACTCAAATTATTAAGTTAAATTTAACAAAATAGCCAAGAAATTTGTCAGAGTTTTTATGTCAATAAATTGCAATTAAAAACAGGATTAATTGACAACTATGTTAAACACCTTGTATGAACAGGATTACCAAAAATGGCTTGAACAAACTATTAATTTGCTGCAAGTCAAACAGTTTAACTCGATTGACATTGCTAATTTGATTGAGGAGTTAAAGGAGTTGGGGAGATCAGAAAAAAGAGCTTTAGAAAGTAATTTGATGGTTTTATTAGCCCATTTACTCAATCTAAAAAGGCAACCTGATGCTCCAGACTCCATGAAAGGGAGTTGGTATCGTTCTGTTATTGAACACCGTCAAAGGGTTTTGGTCAGTTTGAAAAATACTCCTTCCCTCAAATCCTACTTAGAAACTGCTATCGAAAAAGCCTATCCTGACGGCAGTGATTTGGCTATTATTGAGGGAAAAAAAGCTAGTTTTGGCGTTAGAATCCCGGCTCAAAAAGAGTATCCCGCTAGTTGTCCTTTTTCCCTGACTGAAATTCTTGATTTAGATTTTTTTAGTTAATTTTTGGAGGTATTTTTTATGGTTTCTTTAGGTTTAGAAGATAAAGTAATCGTTGTTACGGGCGGCAATCGTGGCATCGGTCGGGCAATCGTTGATTTACTCGTAGAGCTTGGCGCAAAGGTCGCTTATTTGGATTTGTCGGTGGAATCCGGTAATGACAAAGCTTTGGGTTTGGTTGCTGATGTCACCGATTTGAACTCCATGGAAGCAATCGCCAAGGAAATTGAAGAAAAATTAGGCACGGTTTACGGTGTAGTCGCTAATGCTGGTATCACCAAGGATAACTTTTTTACCAAATTGACTCCGGCGGATTGGGATGCTGTCATCAATGTAAACTTGAAGGGTGTTGCTAATACCTTTAAACCCTTTATGGAAGCGATGTATGCACAAAATGCCGGCTCATTGGTGGCGATTAGTTCCATTTCGGGCGATCGGGGTAATGCTGGCCAAGCCAATTATGCGGCAACTAAAGCTGGGGTGATTGGAATCGTCAAATCCTTGGCGAGGGAATGCGCGCGTTATAATGTGCGCGCCAACGCCGTTGCACCGGGCTTCATTAACACCGAAATGACCCAAGTTATCCCTGACAAAGTCAGAGACAAAATCACCGCAGAGATACCTTTCCGCCGTTTTGGTGAACCCGCCGACATCGCTTGGGCTGTTGCTTACTTACTCTCACCAGTAGCGAGTGCCTACGTTTCGGGCGAAGTTGTAAGAGTCAATGGCGCTCATCATACATAATTCAAGTCAAAATTCAAAATTCAAAAGGGAAGAAAAAGTAAGAAGTAACAAGTAATTAACAAGTAATTAATTAGTAATTAATTAATTACTTAATTACTAAAAAGTTAGTAAGTTAACAAGAAGTTTAAGAAAAGAAAAAAGGAGGAGAAATTATGGAATTAGGGGAAAATGAAAGGCAAAAAAGTTATCAGAATTATCAACCAATTACAGACAGAACTTTTGAGTTTTCTCTGAGGATAATTAACTTATGTAACTTTTTAAATAGTCAATCACCTACCTCTAAACTTCTTGCTAATCAATTATTTCGTTCAGGAACTTCCATGGGAGCTAATATAGAAGAATCCCAGGCTGCCCAAAGTACAAAAGACAAATTGCTCTTAAAAAAGCAAGAGAAACTAGATATTGGTTAAAACTTTTAAGCAGCTCTAAAATGGTTTCTGACATTCGTATCAATTTAATCCTTGATGAGTGTGAACAATTGATAAAAATAATCGCAAAAACCATTGTTACCACGAAACAAAATAATAATAATAATTTAATTACAAAAGGTGAAAAAATATGACTACAACAGCATGGACAGAAATGGCGACTCAAGTAGTTAATACTTGGACAGAAACAGGTACACAAATGTGGAAAAGTTGGTTCGATGTCATGGGAACTATTCCTACTCCTAATCCCCTCATGGATAAGCAACCAGAAATGAAAGATGCAGCGCAAAGATTTTTGAATAATCGCGATTTATTAGTGCGTTTTCTTAAGTTGTCTGTGGAAGCATGGCAGGATATTTTTCCTAAGTTAGAAAGTGGAGATGACTGGCAAAATGTTCTTAAAAAATACACTGAACAAATGCAAAATCAGTTAAATAGTTTTTCTAGTTCTTCTCTTAATGTTAGTAAAAATTCCGCCCAATTATGGCAACTTTATCTCGAAGAAACCCAGAAGTTTAGTCAGTTATGGACTGATCCTTTAGGTCTTTCTATGGGGAATATGAATAAAGCTTTTAGTGGTAATAGTTCCGCTTTAATTGAGCTTAATAATTTCTACTGGAATTTACTTTATGAGGAAACTTTTGGGAGTTTGATGCAAACTCCTCTGCTCGGTCCAAGTCGGGAGTTTAATGGTAAGTTATTAACGGGTTTTGAAGCTTGGAAAAATCTCTATAAATCCACTATTGATTATGAATTAGTGTTAGGAGATATACAAGTCAAGTCTTTTGAAGCTTTGATGAAAGAGTTAGTTACTAAAGCCGAAAAAGGCGAAAAAATTGACGATTGGAAACAGTTTCAAGCTCTCTGGAGTCAAATTGCTGATGATGTTTTTGAACAGGCTTTCTGTGAGGAACATAATCTTAAAATTCGCGGTGAATTCCTCAATAATCTTAATAAATATCGCATTCAACAACAGGGTTTGATGGAAGTTTATCTTAATATGATGAACTTGCCTTCTCGGAGCGAAATTGATGAAGTTCATCGTAGTATTTATGAACTCAAAAAAGAGGTTAAATCTTTGAAAAAACAAGTGGCAAATTATGAGGAAATTCTCGCTAATTCTGCTAGTAAAACTGACAAACCTTCTGAGACAAATTCAGAAACTTCTGTTAGTAAATAAATGTCAATTTTACTTGAAAAAATAGTGTTTGAGTTTATTTGACTGTTAACCAATAAATGAACACTAATTACTAATTAATGTTAACTCTTAACTGATAACTGTTAACTGTTAACTGATAACTGAAATGACAAAAGGAGAGAAATATGCTACCATTTCTAACACAAATGAGTTTTGAAGAAGCCGCCAATGACTATGTGGATTTAACGAAAAAAATTGTCAAAGGAATTGATAATTTAAGTCGTTTACGAGAGGAAGATATTGAGGTGGGTGTCTCGGCAAAAGAGATTGTTTACAAGGAAGATAAGGTTATTTTATATCATTTTAAACCTCAAGTTGAACAACCTTTTTCTGTTCCTTTATTAATGGTTTATGCCCTGGTAAATCGCCCTTTTATGGTAGATTTACAAGAGGGCAGATCTTTAGTTGCTAATCTCTTGAAATTAGGCCTTGATGTCTATTTAATTGATTGGGGATATCCGAGTCGGGGCGATCGTTGGTTAACCCTTGATGACTACTTAAATGGTTATGTTAATAACTGTGTGGATTTTATTAGAAAAAAACACAGTTTAGACAAGATCAATTTGTTAGGAATTTGTCAAGGAGGTACGTTTAGTTTATGTTATTCTTCTCTCTATCCTGAGAAGGTGAAAAACTTAATTACTATGGTTGCTCCCATCGATTTTCAGATGAAAGATTGCCTCTTAAATATGCGCGGTGGTTGCACTTTAGGTAAGGAAGCAATTGACGTTGATTTAATGGTGGAAGCACTAGGAAATATTCCTGGAGATTACCTTAATCTAGAATTTCTGATGTTAAAACCAATGCAATTGGGTTATCAAAAATACTTAGATTTTCCCGAAATTATGGATAGTGAAGATAAATTATTAAACTTCATGAGAATGGAAAAATGGATTTTCGATAGTCCAGATCAATGCGGTGAAGCTTATCGACAATTTATGAAGGATTTTTATCAGGAAAATAAACTGATTAAAGGTGAAGTGAAAATTGGCGATCGCACTGTTAATCTTAGTAACATATCCATGCCAATTTTAAATCTTTATGCAGAAAAAGATCACCTAGTTCCTCCTGAATCTTCTTTAGCATTAGGAAAGTATATTTCCAGTAAAGATTACACCGTTAAATCTTTTCCCGTCGGACATATTGGGATGTATGTTAGTGGAAAAGTCCAAAGAGATTTACCCCCGACAATTGCTGACTGGTTAACTGCAAGAGGTTAAAACCCTTACCAAAGAAATTTGGTAAAAAGCCTCCCCGTTTGTAGGGGCCACCCTTGTGGTGGCCCCCGTAGGGGGGCCCCAGGATAGGCACAAGACCTATCCCTACAAACTTATTCCTTAGTCAATCCTCTCGATTCATCGAGAGGTCAAACTTATTATTTCTTATTTCTTACTTATTACTTAGGGTTTACGGAAAAAAGCACAAAGCTATGTAGATCAAGACTTTCAAGTTGGTGGGACTTGAATTAAGGGCAAGGATTTCAACAAATAATAGTAAAAAACCTTACATTTACGGGGATTAATCAAGATTTTTGCTCGTCAAAAGACCCGGTCAAACTATCAACTATCAACTATCAACTATCAACTATCAACTCGCCCTCACCAGCCATTTATTCAGCAAACCCTACTTATTACTTCTTACTTCTTACTTATTATTTTGATTACATGATCGAAGGTCGAGACATAGCATTATGAATCATTCCTGAAACGGGAAGCTCCCATCGCCATCAATGTATTTTAAATCAAAAGTGTTAAGAATTTGCGAATCAAGGGGAAAAATCGGCACGAATATAGCTAAAAGCTAATAACCAAGAACCAAAAATGAATAACCAATAACTGATAAAATGAATTCGATTAAAACTGATTGAAAAGGGGAGCTTAACATAAGTGCCAGAGGCAGTAGGTGTAATTGAAGCATTAGGCTTTCCGCCCATTTTAGCGGCAGCGGATGCCATGGTCAAAGGGGGAAGAGTTACCTTAGTATATTTTGACAAAGCCGAAAAAGGTAACTTTTACGTAGTCATTCGGGGATCAGTATCGGAAGTCAACATATCCATGGATGCGGGAATCAAAGCAGCCAGTGAAACCTTTGGGGGAGAGGTCATGAGTCATTATATCGTACCAAATCCTCCCCCCAATGTGGTGGATATCTTACCCATAGCCTATACAGAAGATGTCGAGGAATATCGGTAATATCTGTGTAATAAATAGTACCAGATTAAAGAATAATTAAAGACTGAGGTTAAAGAGAAACCTCATTAATGATTTAACAGACAAATATAGGGAGAGAAAAATATGCCCGCTCAATCTGCGGTTGGTTCATTAGAGACAAAAGGCTTTCCAGGCGTTTTAGCAGCGGCTGATGCCATGGTCAAAGCTGGTAGAGTAACATTAGTTGGCTATATTCGAGTGGGTAGCGCCAGATTTAATATCAATATTCGTGGCGATGTTTCAGAAGTCAAAGCGGCCATGGCCGCCGGAATAGAAGCAGTAAACAAAACCGAAGGAGCCGTCGTTGAATCATGGGTGATAATTCCCCGCCCCCATGAAAACGTCTGTGCCGTATTACCCATCGATTATAGTCCTAGTGTGGAAATATATCGTGATGCCGTCGAAGGACGTACCATTCCTCGCCTCCCCTAGAATCAGATGTTCAAGGAGTAGGTTAAAACTTACTCCTCCATGGTAGCGGTTAACTGTTGGTATCATAGGCCAGGATAGTTGTCTCACGCAAAGGCGCTAAGGGGATTATCTGTTGGTATCATGGGCCAGGGTTGTTGTCTCACGCAAAGGCGCAAAGGCGCTAAGGGGATTATCTGTTGGTATCATAGTTCATGGTTTTTTGAGTCTGCAAAAATGAGGAGGTTATCTTCTATGAATGAAAATGAAATTGCAACTAAGGTTGTAGATGCGGCCTATCACATACACACTAAATTGGGTCCTGGTTTGTTGGAAAGTGTTTACGAAACGGTTATGGCTTATGAGTTGAAACAAAGGGGGTTAAACTTTGTTAGACAAGTTCCTATCTCAATAGTGTATGAAAATGTACATTTAGAAGAAGCCTTTAGAGCCGATTTAATAGTCGAAAATAAAGTAATTATTGAACTAAAATCTGTTGAAATAATTAGTCCTGTACATAAAAAACAATTATTAACCTATCTTCGCTTAACTAACAAACATTTAGGCTTATTAATTAACTTCAATACAGAACTCATCAAAGAAGGAATTAACCGTATTGTTAATAACCTCTAACCCCTTTGCGTCTTTGCGTCGCCGTGCGTGAGCTAAAAACCATGGCCTCTGATACCAACAGATAATCCCCTTAGCGTCTTAGCGCCTTTGCGTGAGCTAAAAACCATGGCCTCTGATACCAACAGATAATCCCCTTAGCGTCTTAGCGCCTTTGCGTGAGATAAAAACCATGGCCTCTGATACCAACAGATAATCCCCTTAGCGTCTTTGCGTCGCCGTGCGTGAGCTAAAAACCATGGCCTCTGATACCAACAGTTAATCCCCTTCGTCTTTAGTGATATAAAAATTAACACGAATTAAGCCCGTTTTTAGGTTAAAACATAGAAAAATAAAGGTGAAAATTAACAATGTATATTGTACAAGTTGCATCAGAATGTGCCCCGGTGGCTAAGGTTGGTGGTTTGGGTGATGTTATTTACGGTTTAAGTCGGGAATTGGAAGTTCGCGGCCATTGTGTCGAAATTATCCTTCCTAAGTACGATTGTATGCGTTATGACCAGATTTGGGGTCTTCATGAAGCTTATCAGGATTTATGGGTCCCTTGGTTTGGTGGAGCTATTCATTGTACGGTCTGGTGCGGTTGGGTACATGGTCAGATCTGCTTTTTTATTGAACCCCATTCGGGAGAAAATTTCTTTAATCGTGGCCACTTTTATGGTGCTTTAGATGATCATATGCGCTTTGCTTTCTTCAGCAAGGCTGCTTTGCAGTTTCTTTTGGTAACTAATAAACGGCCAGATATTATCCATTGTCACGATTGGGAAACTGGTTTGTTGCCGGTGATGCTTTATGAAATGTACGCCGCTCAAGGTATGGGTGATGTGAGAATTTGTTACACTATCCATAATTTTAAACACCAAGGTATTGCGGGTACTAATGTTTTATGGGCTACTGGTTTAAATCGTGAATCTTATTATTTTAGTTACGATCGCCTCCAAGATAATTTCAATCCTTTAGCTTTAAATTACATGAAAGGGGGTATAGTTTACTCTAATTATGTGACGACTGTCTCTCCTCACCATGCTTTTGAAGCCCGTCACAGTGATATTAGCTGTGGTTTAGGCCATACTCTCCATGTCCATCAAGGTAAGTTTTCCGGTATTCTCAATGGTATTGATTATAGTGTCTGGAATCCTGAGCTGGATAACTATATTCCCTATCATTACGATGTCACTGATTTAGAAGGCAAGGAACTGAACAAAAAAGCTCTGCGCGATCGCCTTTTACTCAGAGATGAAGATAAACCCATTGTCTGTTATGTGGGTCGTTTAGATGACCAAAAAGGTGTGCATTTGGTGCATCATGCTATGTATTATGCCCTCAGTCGCGGTGCACAATTTGTTCTGTTAGGTTCAGCAACGGATAATAAAATTAATACTTGGTTCTGGAATGAAAAACATCACTTAAATGAGAATCCTGATTGCCATTTGGAACTTGGTTATAATGAGGAATTGGCACATTTAATCTATGCTGGTTCGGATTTCATTATTGTTCCTAGCAATTACGAGCCCTGCGGTTTAACCCAAATGATTAGCTTAAAATATGGTACTGTGCCCATTGTGCGCGGTGTTGGTGGTTTGGTGAGTACCGTTTTTGATCGCGACTTTGACCAGAATTTACCCTTGGAAAAACGCAATGGTTATGTATTCTACCAAACTGACAAAATTGCGGTGGATTCGGCCATGGATAGAGCTTTAGGTTTATGGTATGTTTATCCCGAAGATTTTGAACAGTTAAGGATTCAAGGTATGGAATATGACTATTCTTGGACTATTCCAGGTCAAGAATACATTGATGTTTATAACCTAATTAAAGCTTAAATTATTGACAATGGACAATTGATAATTTAAACTTATTGGAAAGGTGGGCAAGTCCCACTTTTTTTATTAGACCTCTTGCGAAACTAAGAATAAAATCAATTTTCCTCTCATAAGCGTCAATTTCTTGGCGTTGCATGACTCTGAGATGAAATTGTAGGGGCAATCCCTTGTGGTTGCCCCCGAAACGCTGATAGGGTAGGGACAAGCCCTACCCCTACATTGAAAATAAATATCAAATCATCTTGCATAGGTGCAACGCCAATTTCTTTACCTAGGGCTTGCTGAAAAAAGCACAAAGCCATATAGATCAAGACTTTCAAGTTGGTGGGACTTGAATTAAGTGCAAGGATTTCAACAAATAATAGTAAAAAACCTTACATTTACTGGGATTAATCAAGATTTTTGCTCGTCAAAAGACGCGGTCAAACTATCAACTATCAACTATCAACTCGCCCTCACCCGCCATTTATTCAGCAAACCCTACCTATTACCTATTAACTGACTTGGTGCAAGAAGTCTAATGATTCCCCTTAAGATTAAAACAGTTGAAAAATAGGTTCATAGTTGCGCAAAGCGCACTTTTTAGGACTAAAGTCCAACAACAAACTAAAAACTTTTGTTTAATTTTTATTTGCAATTACTATACCTGAGATGAAATAGTAGAATTTACCCGACAGGAACGTTTATTAAGTCTGAAATAGAGATTAAGAAAATTCCTCTATTAATCATGTTTTTAAACTGCTATCTCTAAACAAGATAACTCCATCTTGGCGCAATAATCTGGCACTTTTTCTTACCGTCAAAATGCAGGGTAATTGCTGGTTTAAATTAAACATTATCCTCCTAAATTATCTCAGTAATTACCCAATTTCCAGCTTAATTTTGCTCAAAATCATCTAAACCAGGACGAGGTAAATTGACAATTTGAGGATTCCAAGGAGCAAACCAAGGTAATAATAATAACCCCGGAATGGCCGCCATAATTGTGAAAGCAAAAAACCATGACCAACCAATATTTTTCGCAAGTACACCCGAAGGAGCTACCAAAATATCTCGACTTACTGCTAATAAACTAGAGAATAAAGCATATTGAGTCGCTGAAAATTTATGGTTACATAAACTCATTAAAAAGGCAATAAAAGCAGCTGTACCTAAACCACCGCAAAAGTTTTCAATATTAATTGCTAAGACCATAAAAGGCTGATTTTGCCCTAATTGTGCCAAGATAAAATAGCTTAAATTACTAATTGCTTGTAGGCCTCCAAAAATCCATAAGGAGCGATTAATTCCCCATTTACTTAATAATGCTCCGCCTAATAATGCGCCAATAATAGTTGCTATTAAGCCCATTCCTCCTTGAATTGCACCAATTTCTGTTTGGGTAAAACCTGTTTGTAATAAGAAGGGAGTTGCCATGTTATTAACAAAAGCATCTCCTAATTTATAAAGAGTAATAAATAAGAGAATTAATAAGGCGCGAATTATTCCCGATCGCTGAATAAATTCTTGAAATGGTAAAATAATCGCATCTCGTAAATTGGCAGGAATATGTGTATCATCGGCAGGTTCTGGTGCAAAAAAGGTAAAACCCACAGTTAATAACATTAATCCAGATAAACATAAATATACCATTTGCCAAGGTATTCGATCCGCTAAAATTAAAGCAATTGAACCAGTTAGCAATAAAGAAATGCGATATCCAAGCACAAAAACTGCCGCACCTGCTCCCATTTCTCGTTCTGTTAAAATATCCGTTCTATACGCGTCACAAACTATGTCTTGACTCGCACTTAAAAACGCAATTAATAACGCATTTATGGCTACTAATTCTAATGCTTGTTTCGGGTTTTGTAAGGCCATGAAAGCGATCGCCAATGTCAATAAAACCTGCATAATTACTAACCACCCCCGACGACGACCTAAAAAGGGTGGTACAAAACGGTCCATCAAAGGAGACCACAAAAACTTGAGGGAATAAGGTAGGCCAACTAAACTAAATAAACCAATATTGGCTAGATCAACTCCTTCCACCGTCATCCAAGCTTGAAGAGTTTTGCTGGTCAAAAACAAAGGAAGTCCAGAAGCAACTCCTAATAGTAATAAAGAAGCAATTTTTCGACTTTGAAAAACTTTAATTAAATTTGTCACTCTAAATCAAACTCTCTCCCAAATAACGATGCAGTAACTATATCAAAGTAAGGTTACGTTAAAGGGAGATAACTTTCCCAACCTCATTGAACTTGGAAAATATAATCAAAATAAATTGACAAAAATTACAAAATTATAAGTTCGGGGAATTTAGAAATATTACCCTCAATTTTTCATCCTCCCTTTTGAGCAATTTTTTTGACCAAATTAAGGTAATCTGGATCATGTAACTGATTAAATAGAGGAGAAAACTTTTCGCTAAGTAACGAATTCGCAAATTAATTAATGAATTAATTTTGCCCAAGGTTAGTTTTTAAAGTGTCGCAAATTGTGCCTAAACCTTCGGGACATTCCCCGTGAAAAAGATAAAATATAACCTAATTTTCAGCTCAATTATTTATTACAATAAAACAGATGTTTCCTAATTTTAAACAAAAATTTATCAATACAAGTAGTGCCACAATTAATGTAATTACCGGAGGCAAAGGTTTCCCTCTTTTATTATTACATGGTTATCCCCAAACCCATTATATGTGGCACAAAATCGCACCTCTTTTAGCCGATGAATTTACCGTTGTGGCTACGGATTTAAGGGGATATGGAGATAGTTCTAAACCCAAAGGAGAACCAGATCATAGTAATTATTCTAAACGTACCTTAGCTCAAGATCAAGTGGAAGTTATGGCAAGTTTAGGCTACGATCAATTTTTTGTCGTTGGCCATGATCGAGGAGCCAGAGTCGGACAACGTTTAGCATTAGATTATCCTAAGAAAGTCAAAAAAATGATTCTTTTGGATATTGTTCCCACTTGTAAAATGTATTCTCTCACCGATCAAGATTTTGCCACTGCTTATTATCACTGGTTTTTTCTCATTCAACCCTATCCTTTACCCGAAACTTTAATTAATAATAATAGTGAATTTTTTTTGCGAGATTGTTTAAACAAGTGGAGCAAAGATTTTTCCGCATTTACTCCAGATGCTATGTCAGAATATTTGCGTTGTTTTCGCGATTGGAATACCATTCATGCTACCTGTGAAGAATATCGCGCTTCCGCTTCCATTGACCTAATACATGACAAAACTAACGCCAAAAAAATTCATTGTCCTTTACTTATTTTGTGGGGAAAAAATGGTTTTATTGGTAATAGATATGACCTTTTACCTACTTGGTGGAGTTATGGTAGTAATGTTCGAGGAGCAGCCATTGATTGTGGTCATTTTCTCCCCGAAGAAGCCCCCGAAGAAACCTATTTTGCCATCCGGGATTTCCTTTTAATTGATACTTATTTTTAAGTTACCTAAATCCGATTTTTTCAAGTTAAATCGGATTTAAAACAACTAAAAAGTTAGCAGATTAACTATCAATTAAACCTGAACTATTGGCGTTGCACCTATGCAAGATGATTTGATATTTATTTTCAATGTAGGGGTAGGGCTTGTCCCTACCCTATCAGCGTTTCGGGGGCAA
Organism: Synechococcales cyanobacterium S06; assembly: GCA_011391125.1. Lineage (GTDB taxonomy): Bacteria > Cyanobacteriota > Cyanobacteriia > Cyanobacteriales > JAABRE01 > JAABRE01. The sequence goes on along the minus strand of JAABRE010000039.1, from coordinate 19,100 downwards.
TCCACTTGCGGTTGCCCCTACAATTTCATCTCAGAGTCATGCAACGCCGAACTATTAATAGCATAAATGACATCAGTTGGCGTAATTAAACCATTATGATCAAAGTCAATTAAAGAATCAAAATTATCATCCCCCAATTTTGCTCCTAAACATTCAGTAATATAGCTAAATGGTTCAATAGGACTGATTGACTCTTCACTGGGATTGCTTAAAAAGGATGCGGGTGTGGCCAAAGTTGTTACCATCAAGTTATCCTCATTAACCAGAGGATCAAGACTAATTGACTCTTCACTGGGATTGCTTAAAAAGGATGCGGGTGTAGCCAAAGTTGTCACCATCAAGTTATCCTCATTAACCAGAGGATCAAGGTTGAATTGTTCTAAACCTACATAACCTGACGCAACATAGACCTGATTATCAATCACATTCAAGTCTCTCGCTGAACCTTTGATCTCATAACTTGACAAAAGTTGAGGATTATTTGGGTTGGTAATATCCACCTCATTAATCAATTTGTCTTTATCAATCACAAAAGCTTTGTTGTCAACCACCGTCAAATTACGGGCTTGACCTTCAATTCCATAACTGGCGATCGCCACTGGTTGACTAGGATTATTAAGATCAATAATCTCTAAACCCTTGGACCAGTCAGCAATATAAGCCTTGTTGTCCAATATTTCCACATTTTCTGTATAACCGTCTGTACTTACCTGACTAATCAAATTAGGTTTTGTTAAATCAGCAATATTGATTATTTTTAACCCGCCAAAACCATCGGCCACGATCGCCTGATCGCCCAATAAATCGACATCCACTGCTCCCTCCGTATCAAAATTAGCGACTAATTGGGGGGTCGAAGGGTTATTCAGATCAATGATTTGTAGCCCATTGCGTCCATCAGCCAAGAAAGCGTTATTTCCCCTGACTGCAACACTATAAGTCCAAGCATCCGTGGGATAATTAGCCAGTAAAATCGGCTTAGTTTGGTCAGAAATGTCAATAACCTGCAATCCTTTTGAACCATCCGCCACCAACGCCAAATTTCCACTGAAAGCAACCTTGCTGGCCTGACCATCGGTGTCATATTGACCTAAAATTGCAGGGGAATCAGGTTGGGAAATATCCACCAGGAATAAACCCGTACCATAAGTGGCGATCGCCGCCACATTGCCCTGTATTTCTATATCTTCGGCTGAACCAGGTAGATCAAAGATTAAAGATTCCCGAATCTCAATCGTAATAATTGCTGTATTACTAAAACCATCATTGTCTGTAGCTTCTATGGTTAGCTGACCTTGTTGTCCAGCTTGAGCTTTTAAATCATTGCTATCGGTAACAATGATTAATCCTTGGTTATTAATACCAAAGGTGGGGATACCATCATTATTCAAGTCATTATTACCGTTAATTATTTCTAACTTGGTAATTTGACCATCAGGATCAGTAACATTAATTGTACCAACTTGACTTCCTATCTGATTTGACTCACTGATCGTAAAGTTAAAAGGTTCGCTAAAAACAGGGTATTCGGTAGGCCTACCATTGATGACATTGAATAAGTAGCGGCCTGGATCACCAATATTACTGGTATTTTCCAGATTGGCCATTTCCTCAGTACCCGATTGAGGTAGTTCAAAATAATCGACCCCATTACCACTAGAATAACCGGCCCTGGCCACCTCATTATCCGAAGCATCCCCGAGTAACCATTCAACTTCTTCGTAACGAAACTCGATGCTAAAGTCACCATTGCCTAAATCGGTTAACACCATTTGGAAAGCATTGGGAACAGTAAGATAATCATAAGCTCCCACATCATCCCAAGTAATGATCATCCGATCATTGGCCGTATCAAAATCCCAATATAGCAAATTGCTTCCCGTGGACACACCACCGGGCGAAGGAGTCAACTCCCCGCTTCTCGTGTCAACATCGGCAAAAAAGGCAGCAATAATAGGGATTAAACTTTCCGTGATACCAAAGGGGATAAAATTATAAAGTGAGCTGGTAAAGGTTATATTACCGTTATTATTGATATATAAATCGGTGTAATTATTGCCAAAAAAGTTTAAACCTGACTCGAAAATAGAACTAATCTCAATTAAACTGGTTGATTCATCATCGTTTCTAAATAAAAAGTTTTCACCAAAACCGGTTGTTCCACCTAAACCATTAATTAAATTCGTCGCCATAATTTTTGCTCCTTTCTAATATTAGATTCTCGAAAAATCAGTAGAATTGCTTTTGATTGCTGTAGTGGGCAAAAGATAATTTTGTCTTTTTAAAAGCTATAACCAAGACTAAAATAAAACCCATTATCTTGAGCAGTATCTCCTTTATTATCAATCTCAACTAAAGGTATACCGTAATCAAAACGCATATTAAGATTCGGCTCCGGATTCCATAATAATCCTAATCCTAATCCCGCAATTACTGTTTGATTTTGACTAATGGAATTGGGGTTATTTTTATTATTTATTACCGTGCCAATATCCAAAAATGGCGCTAATTGCAAGTTCGCTGCGCCATTTTCATCTCGGGATACAATGATTCTATCTTCCACTGACAACCGTAACCCATTATCTCCGGCTAAATAATTTTGACGGTATCCTCTAATCGACTGTCCTCCACCAATGGTAAACTGTTGAGACGGTAACAGACTATCGGGAGTTAACTGCACATCTCCTTGAATTATCAAGAAATGATTGGGGTTGAATATCTGCACCCGTTGCACTTGACCCAACCAACTAAAAAATTGTCCATCAGGAATGGGATCATCGTTGGTCGTTGCATCAAAAACCCCCGTGCCTAAGTTGAACTGCGATCGCAAATACCAAACTCCCGTATCATTACGAGTCAAATAATCTTGAGCAAAATTAATCACACTGGTTTTAGTTCTACCTTCAGAATCAGGACCAAAACCAAAACCAGTAGGTTCATCTAAGATAAATGTTTGCCCATTTTCATATGTAAAACCAACAGATAAAGCCAATTCTTGACGAGGATTTTTGATAATTGGTTGGCGATAATTAAGGGAAAAAGTAGTAGATTCACCCTCAATATTTAACCGATCAAATGGTTCTTGAATTACCTCATTCGTATTATATTCAAAACCGATTCCCACAGTTCCATCAAGGGAATTTACCGGTAAATTGTAACTAACATTTATATCATCCATACCTCCCGCAAAAGTATGATCATAATTAATGGCGATCAAGTCGCCATTTCCGGTTACATTACCATAGTTTAAATCGAGTTCAAATTGGGATTCACCCACACTGGGAGGGGAATAATTATTAACCTGAAAATTACCGGAAAAAGGATTAGCTTCCTCCACGGAAACCACTAAAATATTTTGATTAGTAGTATCCCCTTTTTTTAAAGTAGCTGATATATTTTTAAACAAAGGATTTAACCGTAATAACTTTAATTGATCCTCTAAATTATTCGGATTAAAAGGTGTAGTAGTTCCCCTTTCTATTCGATTTTTAATATAGCTATTGTTAACCCTTTTATTACCTTCAATGATAATTTCTTGAATACCACCTTCGATAATAGCAATACGAATATTACCAGTTACTAGACTATCTTCCTCTAAAACCGCATTGGAAGTAAGATAATTTTTATCTAAATATAACTTATTAATGGCATCAATTAGCGAATCTAATTCAGCACGAGTAACAGTTTTCCCCATTAAAGGTGAGATAAAATCCGTAAAATCCGCTTCAGTAAATACGGTACTTCCTACTACTTCAATTGTCTCTACCTTAATTGGTTGTTCAGTTTCATTTTGCGCAATTTCTGGATTCTTGCTTATTTCTTGACCATAACTTAATGTAATAAAACTCAACCAAAAGATGGGACTTAAAGTAACTAAAACTAAACTATGTTTTACCCAACTACCGATTACCTTTTTCTCGGAAAATAGCATAAAATTACTCCTCCATTCAAATCAAAATAACTGTTAATTTTTGTAACTATTCTTAATGTTAAGAATATAGCATTTTCAGTTGACCCCTTTCCCCTTGGTTGGAAGGGGTGAGAGGTATATCACATTTAAAAAGTGCTATAGTTAGATTTTATTAATTAATCCTGACTTATTTTTATACCAAAATAATCACCAATAGATCATAGATAAGAAATCTAAATATATATGTTTTTTTTTTGACAACCAAGAGGCTTGTATTTAAAGGGTTTCTAACTTTTTTAGCTGAAATTTTCGATGGTTTTTATATATAAATTACTTATATATGGTTGACATTAAAACATTAAATGGTAATCTTGTAAATAGGCAGACTAATCAGTTTATCTTTGGTTGGGTGGGTAATGCCTACGAATTAATAACATTGAGTAACAATTATGAATAAAATTTTAAATAACACCCTTAAAACATTAAGTTTTGTATCAATTGTTAGCAGTAACTTGACATTTGGCGTAAGTTATGCTCAAAATATTGTTCCTAATAATGATGGTATTGGTACGCAGGTCAACGTTAATGGTAATACCTTTAATATTGAAGGTGGTAAACTGTCAGGAAATGGTCAAAATTTATTCCATAGTTTCCAAGAATTTGGTTTAAGTGAAGGCCAAATTGCTAACTTTTTATCTCAACCCACTATTATAAATATTTTATCCCGAATTAACGGAGGTAATCCCTCAGTAATTAACGGATTAATACAAATAACAAATAGCAATGCTAACCTCTTTTTGATGAATCCTGCGGGGATTATTTTCGGCAAAAATGCTAGTTTAAATATTAATGGTGATTTTAGTGCAACTACCGCCACAGGAATCGGTTTTGAAAATGGCTTTTTCAATAATTTTGGTACAGTTGACTATGCTAATTTAATTGGTAATCCTGTTAGCTATCAATTTGATCAAACAGGTGGCATAATTTATAACGCTACGGATATTTCATTATTAGAAGGAAAAAACTTATCCTTATTAGGAAATAGCGTAATTAATGAAGGTAAATTAACAGCAAATAACGGTAATATTCTTGTAAATTCAGTACCGGGTACAGGAAAATTAAACGTTTCTTTCCCCAATTCTTTAATCACATGGGAAATTTCTGCACCTACAGATACGACAGGAAATTTAGAAAATTTAACTGTAGAAAACTTCTTAAATGCGATTAGAGGAAACGATAATTTAGGAGTAACTGTAGTGGAAGAAACACCCCCCTTATTAAGGGGGGAAGGGGGGATCGATATTACTCCCGAAAATGGTAAAACTACTATTACTGGTGAGATAAATGCTGTCGATAGTAACGTCCAAATATTAGGGAAAAATATAGACATTTTAGGGGATCAAATTGACATAACTAATGAGAATACAGAGGTAAAATTTAAAGCTGATAATGATCTTAATGTAGATAGTCCAATTATTAGTAATAATCCCGATGCAACTGGTGGTGAATTAACATTACAAGCTGGCCGTAATCTTAACATTAATGCGGATATTTCTACCAATAATAATCTTAATTTAACCGCTAATGAAACTGTTGCCAATGGTGTTATTGACGCTTATCGTGATGCAGGAAATGCGGAAATAACCTTAGCAAGTGGTGTTAAATTAGATGCAGGTTTAGGTGATGTTAATATTAATTTAAGCACAGGAGAAGGATTAACCAATAACACCGCAGGTAATATTAATTTAAGTAATGTTGAAGGGGAAAATATTAATATTAAACGTGAAGCAACAAATAGCGGTAATATTAACTTAATTAATGGTGAAATTACGGCTAATAATGGGCAAATTAATCTTAATACTATCGGTAAAATTGACACCACATCAGGAAAATTAATAAGTAATGGTACAGGAGTCAATCTAACAGCAACCCAAGAAATAAATACCGGTAAAATTGATTCTAATGGTGCTGTTTTTATCCGGGGAGGTAATAGCATTAATACGCAAAATATTACCACTAATGGAGGTACTATTAATATGGCTTCCCAAGATAATTTACCTGTTAATATTAACACGGGAATTTTAACAACCCAAGGAGGTTCAGTTAATCTTTCTGCTGGAGTTGGAAGTATTACTAATAAAGGAATTAATGTTAGTAATGGTAGTATTTTATTAATCGGAAATGAGGTAGATTTATTAGGTGGTGATAATTCCGTCAGTGGTAATTCTATTACCTTTTTAGCAGGGAATAATAGCCAAAATATTCGCGTCGGAGATACCCTCGAAACTGATAGTAATACCTTGGATTTAACTACCACTGATTTAAACGCCTTACAGGATGGTTTTTCCCTAATTTTAATTGGTAGCGCCAATTTTCAACAAGTAGATAAACCCTTAGATTTATTTATTCTTCAAGATTTATCTGGTTCATTTGATGATGACTTAGAAAGTGTTAAAGGATTATCCCAAAATTTAGTCAATACGATTAAATCTTTACAACCTGATAGTAAGTTTGGGGTAGGTAGTTTTGTTGATAAACCAATTGCTCCTTTTGGGAGTAGTGGAGACTATGTTTATCAAACTGATTTACCCTTAACAAATGAGGGTCAACAATTTATTAATATTATTAATAATTTGCCTATTTTTAGTGGTGATGATTATCCTGAAGCTCAACTAGAAGCTTTATTTCAAGTAGCAAAAAATACCGATGAAATTGGCTTTCGTGAAAACGCAATTCGCACTATAATTATTAATACTGATGCTGAACCTCATGTTGCTGGTGATGGAATAGAAGCAGGTATTACTAAACCTAATAATGGCGATAAAATTGCAGATTTAGATGAAGATTATCCAAGTATTAATCAGGTAAGTAACGCGTTGATTAATGCAAATATTCAGCCAATTTTTGCTGTAACTTCTGATCAAATTGGAACTTATCAAGATTTATCGAATCAATTAGGAAGAGGACAAGTTGTCCAATTAAGTTCAGATAGTGCGAATTTAATTGAAGCAATTGTGGTAGGTTTAGGGACAACAAATCCAGGCCAAGGTAATATTACCATTGTGGATAATGGAATTCCTCTTAATATTAAAGATTCCTTATCTATGGTTACGGGTGGTACAATTACCTTAGAAAATCCGACTTTAAATGTAGCAGGAAATATTAATTTACAAGGTGATACTGCAATTAATACGATAGCAGGTACAATAAATTCCACTAATCTTAATAGTTCGATTAATTTATCTTCTAATAATATTATTCCCGGTAATATTAACAGTAAAGACGGATCAATTAGCCTTAATGGTAACATTAATTTGCAAAAAGATGTCACTTTAAATACCCTTGGTGAGAATAATTTGGGTGGTAATATTACTCTCAGAGGAGAGGTTAATGGACCTCATAATTTAACCCTTGATGCAGGTGTTAATAATATTAATATTACCTCTCCCATGGGAAATCAACAACCATTAATTAACCTTAATGCTAATGGTAATTTGGCAGAAATAGGAGGGAATATTACTACAATTGAAAGTCAAAAACTAAATAGTAATATCCTCTTAAATAATGATGTTACTTTTACAACTGATTCAGACAACAATAATACCGGTAGTTTCCTTTCTCGCAATATTACTACTAATAATAATGGTTATAATTTAACTATTAAAGCTCCCGAAAGTATTACCACTGGTTATATTGATACTAGCAATAGTAATGATTCTGGTGGTATTATTAACCTAGAAAGTAAGGGTTTTGTCCGTATTACTGAGCAAATTTTCGATACAAATTTTAGTGTTTCTAGTGCAGGTTTAACAGATGGTGATGTTACCATTAAACATGGTGGAAATGGAAAAACTCCCTTTATCGTAGGAAACCCCGAAGTTAACGGTTCATTAGGTATTATTGGTAATAATCAATCTATCATTAATAATGGTGAATATTTATATACTACCAAGGTTGGCAATGTAGCCATTGTTTCCGTAGATGAAAGAGGTCCTGACTTTGAAGGTAATCCTGAAAGAACAAAAAATAAACCGATTAGTAATCAACCAGTAGATGTCGCTTTCACTAATACAACACCCATTCAACTAAAAACCCTAGATGAAACTGAAGAGATTATAGGATCAATTCAAGCAGCAACGGGAGAAAAACCCGCTTTAATTTATGTTAGTTTTGCACCGAAAAATGTTGCTTTGGGTAGTAATTTTAACCAAAGAGAAGCCGCACTTACTAACGAATTTGAACAACATCTTAACCCGAATCAAAAAAGAACTAAACCCGCTATTTCTGTGGAAGAACAAGATAGCGATATTTTGGAATTAATTATCGTTACTAAAGATGAAACTCTCCGTTATGAAATTGAAGATGCTACTCGGGATAAGGTATTAGAATTAAATAGTGTTTTAAGAAAAGAAATAAGTAGCCAAAGTAGTGGAGATAAAAGGTTATTAGCTGCTTCTGGACAGCTTTATAACTGGTTAATTAAGCCCATTGAAGCTGACTTAAATCGCTTGGAAATTAATAACCTTGTTTTTGTCATGGATACTGGTTTAAGAAGCCTTCCTTTGGCAGCTTTACACGACGGAAATGGTTATATTATTGAGAAATATAGTGTCGGTTTAATGCCTAGTATAAGTTTAGTTGATACCACCTTTGTACCTCTCAAAGATTTAAAAATCTTAGGTATGGGTGCTGAAACTTTCACCGATCAAAATCCCTTACCGGCCGTGCCAACTGAATTAAATATCATCACTGAACAAATCTGGAAAGGTCAATCTTTCTTGAATCAAGATTTTACGGTCGATAAATTAATTCAAAATCGCCAAACTAATCCCGTTGGTATCCTTCATTTAGCCACCCATGGCGAATTCAACCCCGGAAAACCCGAAAATTCCTACATCCAATTTGAGGATCGCCGCCTCAATTTAAGTGAATTACGGCAATTACGACTAAGTAATCCAGCCGTGGAATTGCTAGTTTTAAGCGCTTGTAAGACTGCTTTGGGGGATAACGAGGCCGAACTTGGTTTCGCCGGTTTAGCACATCAGGCTGGCGTTAAAACAGCGTTAGGAAGCCTTTGGTATGTGTCTGACGAAGGTACACTTGGCTTAATGAGTAATTTTTATCAACAATTGCTAACAGCACCAATTAAAGCCGAAGCTTTACGGGAAGCGCAATTGGCCATGTTGCGGGGTGAAGTTAGGTTAGAAAATGGTAAATTAATCAGTGGCGATCGTACCTTCGACATCCCCGAATCCTTGAAAAAATTGGGCAACAAAGACTTAAAACACCCCTTTTTCTGGAGTGCATTTACCATGATTGGCAATCCCTGGTAATTTTAATTGTAGGGTGCGTCACAATAAAAAAATAACCATAAAATTGAGCAATTATCTATGTGACTCACCCTACTAATACCACCTACTTAATTTCGCAAAAGGAGAAAAAATATGAATATTATCACAAGCAAACAAGCTCAAGAAAAAATTGATCAATTAATAACAGAAACCCATGAACCAATTTTACTAAAAGGTGAAACATTAAACGGGGTTTTAATAGCGGAAAATGACTGGAAAGCCATTCAATAAACACTATATTTACAGTCAATTTCAGGAATGGTAGATTCAATTAAAGAAGGAGGTGATACACCCAGAGAAGAATGTATAGTGATTCCAATTAAGATTAAAACAGTTAAAAAATAGGTTCGTAGTTGCGCTTTAGCGCTTCTTAGGACTAAAGTCCAACAACAAACTAAAAACTTTTGTTTAATTTTTATTTGGAATTACTATATAAATGAAGAAATAATTAGGACGATTTTAAATGGATAAGTGGAACTTAGTTTTTACTAAACAAGCAGAAAAAGATAGTAGAAAAATAGTCGCAGCAGGATTAGGAAAACAAGTAATAAAATTACTTAATATTATTAACAATAATCCTTACGAATCCTATCCATCTTTTGAAAAATTAACTGGAGAGTTGTCAGGCTACTATGCTTAAAGAATAAATACTCAGCATAGTTTGTTCTATTAAGTTTTAACCGAAGAAAAGACCATTAAAATTATTAGAATGTGGACTCATTATCAATAAAATAACTATCAGATAAAAAATGTGATAAAATGAAAACAAAAAAAATGTCAATTTCGTTATCAGATTCCTTAATTTATTTTATAGAAAACTATCAGATAGAAAAAGGTTTTAACCATAGTTCCGAAGTAATTGAAGAAGCTTTACAATTATTAAGAGAAAGAGATTTAGAAAATGCTTATAGAGAAGCATCTAAGGAGGTGGAAACTGATTGGGATATTTTAGCTGGGGATGGTTTAGAAGATGAAACGTGGTGATATTTTTTATGCGAATTTAAGTCCCACAATAGGTTCAGAAATAGCAAAACGTCGCCCTGTTTTAATTGTTAGTAACGATATTAATAATCTTGTTGCTAATACCATTACAGTATTACCTTTAACATCTAATATTATTCGAGTTTATCCTTTTGAAGTCTTAATTAACAAAGATGAATCGGGGTTAATTAAAGATTCTAAAGTACAAGCGCAACAAATTAGGACTATTTCTAAGCAACGTTTAGAAGGAGATAAAATTAAATGTTTAAGTGCTGAAAAAATGGCTTTAATTGAAAATGCGATTAAATTACATTTACAAATTAATAACTAAAAAATAGACTTGGTAGGGTACGTCAGACCGATACTTTTATATAATAACCATGATCTAATAATCTGACGCACCTGACAATATCCCTTTTAAAAACATAACAGCTTATGGTGAATTAAAGGAGGTGAAAAAATGTCATTTAATAATTATAAAAACATTGCTGATGTGATTAAAGAGTTTCCGATTACTTATCAGGAAAAAAATTTTATTCAAGAAATATCTTTAGTGATAGGAGAGTTATTTCTGCAAAGATTAGAATTAGTTTTAACGGAAGGAGTTGTGTTTAATTCAGAATATGCAATCTGTGAAAATATCATTTCACCAATATTAATAGAAATATGGCAACATTATCGCCATCAACTATTAGTTTGGAGTCACCAACCGCTAAATTATAACGAAAAACTATCAGGTATTCCTGATTATATTGTCGCTAAACGTTCTCCAAAAGGTAAAATAGTATTTGACCAACCCTATTTAATTTTAGTAGAAGCAAAAAAAGATAACTTTGACGAAGGTTGGGGACAATGTTTAGCCGAATTAATAGCAGCTCAAAAACTTAATAATAAGCCAGAAATGGAATTATTTGGGATAGTTTCTAACGGTAAATTTTGGGAATTTGGCCAGCTAAAAAATGACAGTTTTACTAAAAATATTAAACTTTATAGTATTTCTAATGTGGAGGAATTATTGGCCGCTATTAATTATATTTTTAAACAAAGTCAAGCCCTTAGTTTTAAACAGCAAGTAGGGACAGAATAATTCTCCCCCCTACTTAAACAGAAATTAGCGCAATCATGCCCTTAATTAAGGCTAAGTAGGCAAAATGTGTTAAAATTTGGGTACAAATTGGCAAAATTTAGGGCTTGTCTAACAAATAAAACCTAAATCTTGGCAAATATCTCAGTTATTCTCACGTTTATTGGAGATTTTACCCATGACCATATCCCCCCAGGAAAATATAATTCCTACCAATCTTAGTAACGAAATGTCCCGCTCCTACTTAGAATACGCCATGAGCGTCATTGTAGGACGAGCTCTTCCTGACGCAAGGGATGGTCTTAAACCCGTTCACCGTCGCATTCTCTACGCCATGTATGAACTGGGTTTAACCCCCGATCGCCCTTTTCGAAAATGCGCTAGGGTAGTGGGGGAAGTTTTGGGTAAATATCACCCCCACGGTGACACGGCGGTTTATGATGCTTTAGTCAGAATGGCTCAGGATTTCTCCATGCGTGACCCACTCATCAATGGTCACGGGAACTTTGGTTCGGTGGACAACGATCCTCCCGCAGCGATGCGTTATACCGAGTGTCGTTTGCACACCTTGACAACTAATTCCCTGTTGCGAGACATGGAATCAGAAACCGTCGATTTCATTGATAACTTTGACGGTTCACAACAAGAACCCGTGGTTTTACCCTCTCGTATTCCACAACTTTTGGTCAATGGTTCTTCGGGAATTGCCGTTGGTATGGCGACCAATATTCCTCCGCACAATTTGGGAGAAATAATCGACGGGGTAGTGGCCTTAATTCATAACCCGGACTTGAATAATTTAGACTTAATGAAAATTATCCCCGGGCCGGATTTTCCCACCGGAGGACAAATTTTAGGGGTTTCAGGGATTAAAGAAGCTTTCACCACCGGCCGCGGTTCGGTTAAAATGCGCGGTGTCGCAAGCATTGAAACCCTCAAAGGTAGAACCGAAAAAGAAGCCATCATTGTGACTCAATTGCCTTACCAAACTAATAAAGCGGCTTTAATTGAGAAAATCGCTGAGTTGGTTAATGATAAAAAAATTGAGGGCATTTCCGATATTCGCGACGAAAGCGATCGCACCGGAATGCGCATTGTGATAGAGTTAAGACGAGATGCTTACCCGAGAGTTGTATTAAATAACCTTTACAAACAAACAGCTCTGCAATCTAATTTTGGCGCAAATATGTTGGCCATCGTCAAGGGAGAGCCCCAATTACTGACTCTCAAAGAATTTTTACAAATATTCCTCGAATTTCGTGTCGAAACCATTACTCGACGCACTCGTTATGAGTTAAGGAAAGCCGAAGAAAGAGACCACATTTTACAAGGTTTATTGGTCGCTTTACTAGACATCGATCAGGTAATCAGAATAATTCGAGGAGCTTCTGATACCGCCAACGCTAAAGCTCAATTAATGGAAATTTTAAGTCTTTCCGAAGCACAATCCGACGCAATTTTACAAATGCAGTTGCGTCGTTTAACAGCTTTAGAAGCCGAGAAAATTCAAGCTGAACATGAAGATTTACTGACAAAAATCATTGATTTACAAGATATTTTAGCCCGCAAAGAACGCATAGAAGAGATTATCGAAGAAGAAATCACCCAAATTAAGACCATTCATGCCACTCCTCGACGTACAGAAATCGTCTTTGGTGAAGAAGATTTACAGGACACTGATTTAATCGCCAATGAACAGGCCATCATTCTGCTCACCGAACAAGGTTATATTAAGAGAATGCCAGTGGATACCTTTAACACCCAAAGACGTGCCACTCGAGGTAAAGCGGGAGCGAAAATTAAGGAAGATGACGTAGTTGAACACTTTTTAACTGGTTGTGACCACGACTCAATTCTGTTTTTTAGCGATCGAGGTGTAGTATATCAAATACCAGCCTACCAAATTCCCGCTGCGTCTCGTACTGCTCGGGGTATGCCCATTGTGCAAATGTTGCCCATTGGCAAAAATGAGAAAATTACCTCCATGGTTGCAGTCTCGGAATTTACCGAAGATCAATATTTGGTCATGTTGACCCGTAAAGGTTTTATCAAAAAAACCGCTCTCTCCGCCTACAGTCATATTCGAGCCAATGGTTTAATTGCCATAAGTTTAGGGGAAGATGACCAATTGCGCTGGGTAAGGTTGGCACGCTCTGAAGATAGCATCATTATTGGTAGTCGTCAGGGGATGGCCATTCACTTTAAGGCTAGTGACGAACAAATCCGACCTTTGAGCCGAACTGCTAAAGGTGTCAAAGCGATGAAACTTCGGAAAAATGACGAGTTAATTAGTTTGGATATTTTACCTAGTCAAATTTCCGCTAGTATTGCTCAAGCAGACGATGAAGATGAGGACGACAATGAAGAATTAGCGACTGAAACTGCAACTGCTGGTCCATGGTTGTTGGCAATTACAACCATGGGTTACGGAAAACGGATTCCCGTGACTCTCTTTAGGCTACAACGCCGCACTGGCCTAGGTTTGCGGGCGATTAAGTTCCGCAATAAGTCCGATCAGTTGGCCGCACTTCATGTGGTTAATCAGGATGACCACTTTATGATTATTACTAATCGTGGTATTATCATCCGTCAAGTTGCGGCTGAAATCTCGCCCCAATCCCGGAGCGCTATGGGTGTTCGAGTTCAACGTTTGGATGAAGACGATGCGATCGCCGCTGTTGCTTTGATTCCTCCTTCTGTGGAGGAGGAAGAGGAAATTTAAGTTTAGGGTGGGCTTTTTGCTCACCTTCTCTCTCCTTATAGGGTTATCGGTTTGTTTCATAATTCTGGGTTTTTATCTCACGCAAAGTCGCAAAGGCGCTAAGGGGATTGTCGGTTTGTTCCATAATTCTGGGTTTTTATCTCACGCAAAGTCGCTAAGGCGCTAAGGGGATTGTCGGTTTGTTCCATAATTCTGGGTTTTTATCTCACGCAAAGTCGCTAAGGCGCTAAGGGGATTGTCGGTTTGTTCCATAATTCTGGGTTTTTGAGCTCGCAAACAAGAAGGGTTTTTAATGATGAATAAGTTATTTTATGGCGATAATTTGGAGGTTTTAAGACGTTATATTAAGGATGAATCGGTGGATTTATGTTATATTGATACTCCTTTTAATTCTAAGCGTCATTATAACCAAATTTATAATAATATTGTTGATAATTGTAGGGGTGAACGGCCGTTCACCCCTACTGCTTTTATTGATACTTGGACTTGGGATGATCGCACTAATCAAGGTTTATTAGAAATACAGGAAAATTATTTAGGTCATTTAAAAGTGCCGGATTTTATCAGCATAAATTGTATGGTCAAACTGTTGATAAAATCCAAATTGTTACCATTCAAGAAATGTTAGAACAGCAAAAAAGATTAGACATGAAATTAAGTTTTGAAGTCTTAAAATCCGCCGAAAAACAACAGCAAATCAAAGCAGATCAAATGAAATTAGAACTGTAAATTAAGAAACTAGGTTTCTTGACCATAATATTAAGTTTTGTAACAAAGACTTGACAAAATGACAGTTTTAGCAGTTACCGAATTTATTATGTTATACTGAACAGAAATAATTAATAGTGAATTAGTGAGATAAATAGCTATGACTATCCTATTAGAACCAACTCAAAATTTAACTGAATTATATGACCAAGATTATTGTCTCTGGTTAGAAACAACCGCTAAATTATTAGAAACGGGCGAATTTTATCAGTTAGATATTCCTAATTTAATCGAAGAAATAGAAGATATGAGTAGAAAGGAGAAAAAATCATTAGAAAGTAATTTAGAAATATTATTAATGCACTTATTAAAGTATAAATATCAACCAGAAAAACGTTCTCATAGTTGGAAATATACCATTATTGAGCATAGAAATAGGATTGCTAAAACTTTTAAATATAGTCCAAGTTTAAAAAATCATTATAGAGAAGTATTTGCCGAATGTTATCAGGTTGCTAGAAAATTTGCGGCCAATGAAACTGGTTTATCAATTGAGACTTTTCAGAGGGAATCTTGCTTTGATTTAGAGCAAGTTTTAGATGAAAATTATTTACCTTAATTAATTATTTGGTAAAAAGTAGGGTGTGTCACACAGACAATTTATTGATCAAATAATTAATTTTTGTTCGTGATGCACCTTAAAATAGAATGTCTTTTTAATGATATAATCAGATAAATTCAATTCAAGTTAAATTTTGAGGTCTTTTATGAATAAGTTATTTTATGGTGATAATTTAGAGGTTTTAAGACGTTATATTAAGGATGAATCGGTGGATTTATGTTATATTGATACTCCTTTTAATTCTAAGCGTAATTATAACCAAATTTATAATAATATTGGTCAAGAAGATAAGGCCCAAGCGCAAGCTTTTATTGATACTTGGACTTGGGATGATCGCGCTAATCAAGGGTTATTAGAAATACAAGAAAATTATTTAGGTCATTTTACTTCCCAATCTATTGATTTAATTAATGGTTTAATTCCTGTGTTAAAAAAAGGTCCTTTGTTAGCTTATTTGGTGGGAATGACTTTAAGAATCGCGGAAATTCATCGCGTTTTAAAACCGACGGGCAGTTTTTATTTACATTGTGATCCCACTGCGTCACATTATTTAAAGTTAGTTTTAGACGCTATTTTTTGCTCCCAAGGAGGAGAATTTCAAAATGAAATTATCTGGTGCTATACCATTGGTGGTAAAAGTAAAAAAAGATTTGCTAAAAAACATGATGTAATTTTGTTTTTCACTAAAAGTAATAAAGATATTCATACTTTTAATCAAAAAGGAGCTTCCATTCCTAGAAAACCGAATTCTCACATGAAAGTAGGAATAGATGAAGACGGTCGTGAATATCAAGAAAAAAAAGATAAAAAAACAGGAAAAGTTTATCGATATTATTTAGATGAGGGGAAAATAGCAGAAGATTATTGGACAGATATTGAAACTCTTAATCGAGAAGATCGAGAACGTTTAGGTTATCCGACACAAAAACCTGAAGCTCTTTTAGAACGTATTATTAAAGCTAGTTCTAACGAACATGATGTAATTTTGGATGCTTTTTGTGGCTGTGGAACTGCTACGATTGTCGCTCAAAAATTAAACCGAAATTGGATGGGAATTGATATTACTTATCAGAGTATTGGTGTTATTTTAAAGCGTTTAGAAGACTCTTTTGGCGCAGACGTCTTACAAACAATTGAGTTAAATGGTATTCCTAAAGATGTGGAATCAGCTAAACTTTTATCACTGAAAAAAGACGACAGAACGCGCAAAGAATTTGAAAAATGGGCGGTTTTAACCTACTCTAATAACCGTGCGATTATTAATGATAAAAAAGGTAAGGATCAAGGAATAGATGGAATCGCTTATTTTCAAGGAGAAAAAACTCAGGAAAAAATTATTTTACAGGTTAAATCAGGTAAGGTTGGCGCAAAAGATATTCGCGATTTGCAAGGTGTTTTAACTTTAGAAAATGCGGCTATTGGAATATTCATCACTCTACAAAACCCCACCAAAGATATGATAACTACTGCTAAAAGTGCCGGAATTTATCAGCATAAAATGTATGGTCAAACTGTTGATAAAATCCAAATTGTTACCATTCAAGAAATGTTAGAACAGCAAAAAAGATTAGACATAAAATTAAGTTTTGAAGTCTTAAAATCCGCCGAAAAACAACAGCAAATTAAAGCAGATCAACTGAAATTAAAACTGTAAACCCTCACCCTTCGGGAGAAAGAGAAAAGAGAGGCCTGATCAATTTTAAAAAGAGGTTAATGATTTATTACCAGTAGAAAAAAGGGAGATAATTTTTAGCCATACTTTTAAAGATAATCCCTCCATCAAAGACACCATTGAATCTTTGGGCGTACCCCATACCGAAGTAAATGCAATATTAATTAACGGAAAAAGTGAAGATTTTTCTTATTTATTAAAAGAGGGAGATACGATTAAGATTTATTCCTTTTTTACGACTCCTAAACATCAAGAAATAAGCGAATTACAACCGAAAATCAAGGAAAAAGTTCGCTTTATTTTAGATGTACATTTAGGTAAATTAGCCTCATTTTTAAGGATGTTAGGTTTTGATACCTTGTATAGTCACACTTTTGAAGATGCAGAAATTGCCGATATTTCCGAGTTAGAAAATCGCATCGTTTTAACCCGTGATAAGGGAGTTTTAATGAGAAAAAAAATTAGTTATGGTTATTATGTCAGGGAAACAAATCCGAAAAAACAGTTAATAGAAGTTTTAAAAAGGTTTTATTTATTTGAGAAAATAACCCCTTTTCAAAGGTGTCTTAATTGTAATGGTGAGTTAGAAAAGATAGATAAACAATTAATCCTTGACAAAATTCCCGAAGCAACCAGAAAATATATTAATAACTTTCATCGTTGTCTTAACTGTAATCAAATATATTGGTCTGGTTCTCATCTCCAAAATATGCAAAACTTTATTAATCAAATTCTATTAGAGAAAATAAATCATTAAAATTAGTTATAATCTTAAATTAATCGACAAAATAAATTAAAAAGAAACATGGAATATAGAAGATTTGGACGTACAGAATTAAAAATGCCAGTTTTTTCCTGTGGAGGAATGAGATATCAATATCAATGGCAAGATTTATCATTTGCCGAAATACCGCAAGATAATCAGCAGAACTTAGAAAATACCATTAAAAAAGCTTTAGATGTGGGTATTAATCACATCGAAACGGCAAGGTTTTATGGTAGCTCTGAAATGCAACTAGGACAGATTTTGCCAAAAATACCTCGACATGAATTAATAGTGCAAACAAAAGTCACTCCGAAAAAAAATCCCCAAGAATTTAGACAAGAATTTGAAACATCTTTATCCTATTTAAAATTAGATTATGTGGATTTATTGGGGATTCATGGTATTAATAATGAAGAGACTTTTCAAGATACGATGAATGGGTGTTTAGAGGAGGCTAAAAAATTACAAAAAGAGGGCAAAGTTCGCTTTATTGGTTTTTCGACCCATGGACCTTGTGATCTTATTAGAAAAACCATAGAAACCAATCAATTTGATTATGTAAATTTACATTGGTATTGGATTAATCAAATTAATTGGCCAGCAATTGAAACAGCAAAAAAATATGATTTAGGGGTATTTATTATTAGTCCTTCCGATAAAGGTGGGTTACTTTATAAACCATCGGAAAAATTAGTTAAATTATGCTCTCCTTTAAGTCCCATCGTTTTTAATAATCTCTTTTGTTTATCCCATTCTCAAGTAGATACTTTAAGTGTAGGAGCAGCAAAACCAACGGATTTTGATGAACATTTAAAAACCTTACCATTATTAGATAAAACTAAGGAACTTTTACCTCCTATTTTAGAACGTTTAGAAAACGAAGCTATTAAAATTTTAGGAGCAGATTGGGTTAAAAATTGGTCTGTCGGCCTCCCCTTACCAGAAGAAACTCCTAATCGAGTCAATATTCCTGTTATTTTGTGGTTACGTAATTTAGCTTTAGTTTATGACATGATTGATTATGGAAAAATGCGTTATAACTTATTAGGAAATGCTAGTCATTGGTTTCCTGGTACAAAAGCTGAACAAATTTCTTCACTAGATTTAAGTCACTGTTTAAAAAATAGTCCTTTTCGTGATCAAATTCCCCAATTACTAATCGAAACTGACGAATTATTAGGAGGAGAAACCTTACAACGTCTTTCTCAAAGTTAATTTATTAGACTTTTAAAAAATTCAAACTACCGGCCATCTAAGTACAGGACAAAAAATGTAAGGAATCGA
>JAABRE010000038.1 GCA_011391125.1 Synechococcales cyanobacterium S06 | reverse complement strand
GTAAACATGGCAAAAGAATATTTACTAAAGTTCTTTTGCTATTTTATCATTAAAATTACCCCAATTTTCACTTCTTTTTTTTACCTTTCACCATTTCTGTAAAATATTAATACTTACCCCAACTTGAATGCCAAAAACATTATGGGTTGTACCTGATAATTTAGGGTTTTTTCTCACATTCCCTCCTAAGTCTAACACATATATTTGATCAAAATCTTCTTCTAAATGTTTTCTCATTCCATCAAAAGCAATATTATCAATAAAGCTATTATTGGTGACAAAACAAACGATTCCTTCATCTCCAATTCTATCACTTGCAAACCGAAAAGCCTTCACATAAACATCAGATAAGGAATTTTTATTAGTAGCTTTTGAATCCTTTGAATAAGTCTCTTTTACCCGTTTATCTATGTGTTCATATTTGCGGTTTTTATTATTATCATTTTCATTAATTTGTCCCACATTATAGGGAGGATTCCCGATAATTACAAAAATTGGTGCGTCTTTTTGTCGTTGCACTCTCTCGGTATTCTGAGGAGTAAATAGGGAAAATTGTTTAACATTTGGTTCGACTAATTCAAAGGTATCAACGAAACAAATTCCCTCATAAGGTTGGTATTTTCCCGTTAATTCATAATAGTCATGTTCGATATTCAAACAAGCAATATAATAGGGTAATAACATGACTTCATTACAGTGTAAATCATTGATATATTTATTAGGTAAATATAATTTACCCCCCCCTTGCGAAGGATAATTTACCCCCCCTAACCCCCCCTTTGAAGGGGGGGAATTAAACTCCCCCCTTACCAAGGGGGGTTGGGGGGGTTTAGGAGGATTTGCAATTTCACGCATTACTCTTAAAATAAAGTTGCCTGTACCTACAAAAGGGTCTAATATTTTCACCTCATTATCAGTTAAACTGCGATTAAATTCCTTTTCTAAAATTGCATTGACACTTTTAACCATGAAATTTACTATCGGTTGGGGAGTGTAAACAATTCCGTGGGTATCAGCAGTTTTTT
This sequence comes from Synechococcales cyanobacterium S06, assembly GCA_011391125.1. Classification (GTDB taxonomy): domain Bacteria; phylum Cyanobacteriota; class Cyanobacteriia; order Cyanobacteriales; family JAABRE01; genus JAABRE01. Next base: position 47,428 of record JAABRE010000038.1, on the reverse strand, counting down.
GCGAGAAACTTTGAAAAAATTTCTCATAAATCTGGTTTAAAAATGCCTGTTTTTCACTAAAATCTTTCACCGTAGAAGCAGCATTTTCTAAAGCATTATAAAAGTAATCTAAATTACCTAAAAATTGGTCCCGATTAAAACTTTTACAGGTTAATGTAGTAATTACTTTCTCAATTTCTGCGGCAATAATATTGCGATTGACAAAATCCGAATTATTAAATAATTTTCTGAAAATTCGCTCGGTTAAAAGGTGCTGAATTAACATTTCTTGGACCGCTTTTTCCGAAATATTCGGGTTAATTGCTTGTTGGCACAATGTCACAAAATTATTAAAAGCATTGATAAAATTAAGATTAATTTGCGACTGTTCATCAATAAGTTTTAATAAACCTTCAGCTAAGGGTTGCACATTTTGCCCAAATTCCTCTGCTGCTTTTTCCCAAGCTTCGATTTCTGGTTCAGCATATTCAAAAAAACGCCTTAATCCTAGGATTAAATTATCGGCATTTTTTGCTATTTTCTCATCGAAAATCAGCTTATTATTTTGATAAATGATGAGACGTTCAGGAGACCAAAATATGGCATTATTCTTGGGATAACCTTGCTTAAATTTTTTCGTAATTTCTGCTTGTAATTTATCTTGATTATCTTTTGCTTCGTAGATTCCATGCTGAAAAATACCCCGTTTAATAATACCATCTGGACGAATATTCTTATTATTAAATTTTAGGGTGGTTTCTGTTACTAATAACCACTCAAATTGACGACAAGAATATCTAATTAACTCGTCAAAAACTCCCCTTAATTCTCCTTCATTTTGATAACCTTGCTCTTGTAATTTAGCTAGTTCTTGATAATATAATTTAATCGGTTTATGGGAAGATTTAAGATTAAGAATTTGAGACATAATAGTTATCAGTTAATAGTTATCAGTTATTAGTTATATATCCCTCACCCCCCAACCCCCCTCATCCCAAGGGGAGAGGGGGAAAAGAGACAAAATAGCAACATTCAGTTAATTGTAAGATAAATCTTTGTCTTTTTGATGTTAAAAAGTATTAAGATTTTTGCCAATATATTTATCTAGTTGGTGTAGGAGTGAATGGCCATTAACCCCTACTGATAACTGATAATTGATCACTGATAACTGAAATAACCTTGTGAAAGTACGCAAAACAGCTTATCATACCTAGAGAATAGCTGATATGAGCGTAAATTACAGGAGATGAGGTTGTGTCGAAGAAAATAATCGTGTTGGGAGGAGATGGTTTTTGTGGTTGGCCTACAGCCCTACATCTCTCGGCTTTGGGACATGATCTTGTTATTGTTGATAATTTATCCCGTCGTAATATTGATAATGAATTAGAAGTTCAATCCTTGACTCCCATTCAACCTTTGTCGGTCAGGATCAATACTTGGCAGGAAATTTCTGGTCATAATATTCAATTTTATAATATCGATGTGGCGAAGGATTACGATCGCCTCCTTAATCTGATCTTAACCTATCGGCCGGATGCGATAGTCCATTTTGCGGAACAACGAGCTGCTCCCTATTCGATGAAATCAAGTAAACATAAGCGTTACACCGTCGATAATAACCTGAATGCGACCAATAATGTGTTGGCGGCCATCGTCGAATCTGGTTTAGATATTCATGTGGTGCATTTGGGGACGATGGGGGTTTATGGTTATGGTACAGCCGGAATGAAGATTCCCGAAGGTTATTTAGATATTCAAGTACCTTTGGACAGTGGCGAAGTGGTCAAACAGCAAATTTTGTATCCCGCCAACCCTGGTAGTATTTATCACATGACCAAGACTCAGGATCAACTATTTTTCTATTATTATAACAAAAATGACGCTTTAAGAATTACTGATTTACATCAAGGTATTGTCTGGGGTACACAAACTGAACAAACAAAACAAGATGAACGTTTAATAAATCGCTTTGATTATGACGGCGATTATGGTACGGTGTTAAATCGTTTTTTAATGCAAGCGGCGATCGGTTATCCCCTCACGGTTCATGGTACAGGTGGTCAAACCCGGGCCTTTATTCATATTCAGGATACCGTTAAGTGTGTTCAGTTGGCGATCGAAAATCCTCCCGTGAAGGGCGATCGAGTAAAAATACTTAATCAAATGACGGAAACCCACCGCGTCGGTGAATTAGCGAAATTAATTGGGGAAATTACGGGAGTTAAAATTGATTATTTGGAAAATCCTCGTAATGAAGCTTTAGAAAATGAGTTAGAAGTGGAGAATAAATGTTTTATTGAAATGGGTTTAAAACCCACTACTTTAGCGGAAGGTTTAATGAAAGAAGTGACAGAAATTGCGGCGAAATATGCGGACAGATGCGATCGCACTAAGATTTTATGTACTTCCACTTGGCGCAAAAAATAGGATTATTTAAGAGTAAGAAAAAGGGGAATATTTCCCTTTTTCTTACTTAGTTATTACACTAGCTTTCACGAAGTAAGAAATAAAAAGTAATTCGTAAGAGGTAATAAATAATAAGTAAGAGGTAAGGGGTAACTGATAACTGATAACTGATAACTGGTAACTGATAACTTATAACTGATAACTGATAACTGGTAACTGATAACTGATGACTGATAACTGGTAACTGGTAACTGATGACTGATAACTGATAACTGATAAGGGATGAAAGTTCAACTTAAACTACATTTGTATATCGAAGGTATCCCTGAACGTACGATCACCGTTAACAAGGATGAATTTGTTATTGGTCGTCAACCTGGCGGCGATTTATGTTTGCCATTTGCCGAAATTTCTCGCCAACATTGTTGTCTGAGATATACGGAGTCAAATCATTGGGTTTTAGAGGATTTAGGTAGTACGAATGGTACGTTATTAAATCAATTTCGCGTGAAAGCTCCTCAAATTTTAGAACACCATGACGTAATTCAGTTAGGTAATGTGTTATTAGGAGTAATTCTCGTTTTTATGGACTCAGGGGAGCATTCTTTGGAAGGAGTAACCCAAGGTAGAGTAATTCTTCGTAAAGCTGATGAACTACAAGAACAGTGGATTGAAGGGACAGATCTTCAAGATACCTTTTCTAACAACCAAATCGCCATCGCTCGTTTGAAACACTTAGTGGAAATAGCCAAAGGATTAAATTCCGCCCAATCCCTAGACGGTATTTTTCAACAGGTGAAAGATGTCGTATTTCAAGAAATCCAAAGCATTGATCGCTTAGGATTATTGGTAGATATTAATAATTCTGGTAAATTAAAATTACTCAAAGCAGGTGCTAAATATGAATCCTACCGAGAATCCTTAATTCGCGATATTAGTTGGATTAGTCCCAAAATTTGCAAAAAAGTTTTTATCGAAAAAGTAGCCATTAAATCCATTGATCGTCCCAACGATGTCACATTTCAGAGTCAAGGGGGATTATTAACCGAAGGTGTCAGGGGAGCGTTGGCTGTGCCATTATGGGACAGAAAACGGGTGATTGGGGTATTATATGCGGATGCTCGCTTACCTGTTCAAGATTCCGAACCCTTGGAGGATGAAGAGTTAAGCTTTTTTTCGACTTTGGGCAATTTAGTTGCTTCTAGTGTGCAAAGATGGTTGCTCAGTTATCAATTACAACAGGAAGCTCAAATTCGCCACAAATTAGAAAGATACCACTCTCCAGCGGTGGTACAACAGTTAATTTCGGCTCGAGCTTTAGAAAACGGTCGTCTTACACCCATTGAAACCAATATAACCATACTTTTCGCCGATTTAGTCGGTTTTACTGCCCTTTCTGAAACTTTAACTCCTCGACAAATTGCCAATTTGCTGAATCGCTTATTTGAAGAAATGCTTGATTCTGTTTTCAATACAGGCGGCACTTTAGATAAATTTATTGGCGATTGTATCATGGCTTTTTTTGGTGCTCCCGAACCACAACCAGATCACGCAGATCGAGCTTTAGCAGCCGCTTTTGGGATGTTAAACCGCTTAGATGAGCTCAACTCGCTCCATACTTGGCCTAAACCTCTTCAGTTGAGGATTGCTGTCAATACCGGTAAAGCTGTGGTGGGAGATGTGGGCAGTGTTCAACGAGTTGATTATACTGTCCTAGGTGCAACGGTTAATTTAGCTGCTCGAATGGAAAGCATTTGTCCACCAGGAGAAATTGTGATTAGTGAAGCAACTTATCAGCAATTAAAATATCGTCAAGAATTTTCAAAAATGGGATTAGGCAAATTTAAAGGTATTGCTAAACCGGTTAAAATTTATCAAACCCATAGAAAAACTTATTAATTAGGGTTTGCTGAATAAATGGCTGGTGAGGGCGAGTTGATAGTTGATAGTTGATAGTTGATAGTTGATAGTTTGACCGGGTCTTTTGACGAGCAAAAATCTTGATTAATCCCCGTAAATGTAAGGTTTTTTACTATTATTTGTTGAAATCCTTGCACTTAATTCAAGTCCAACCAACTTGAAACTATTGATCTACATAGCGGTCAGCTTTTTTCCGTAAACCCTAATTATTAATTGTTAATCCGATTTCTTAACACAGTTAAAAGCTTGATAAAATCAGGAGGTAAAGGGGCGATGGCCTCGATTTTTTCGCCGCTAATCGGATGTTGTAAACACAATTTTTCGGCATGAAGAACCTGTCCAGATAAATTTACGCCAATGGAACGATTAGAACAATAAAGCGGATCCCCCACCAAAGGAAACCCCAAAGCGCTACAATGAACCCGAATTTGGTGAGTGCGCCCGGTTTCGAGATTAAACTGGATTAAGGTATAATTACCCAATCTTTCCCGAATTTGCCAGTGAGTCACGGCTTCCCGCCCACCTTTGTCGAGGGGGACAACTGCCATTTTTTTGCGTTCTACGGGGTGACGACCCATGGGTAATGATACCCTTCCTGAATCGTCACGTGGACACCCGAAAACCACCCCTAAATACTGTCTTTTGGCTGTTTTTGCCTTAATTTGACCTTGTAAATGTTGGTGGGCAAAATCGGTTTTAGCCACCACGATCGCCCCGCTGGTATCTTTATCAAGTCGATGTACAATTCCAGGGCGTTCCACTCCTCCAATACCGGCCAAATCTTGACAATGGGCCAATAAAGCATGAACTAAAGTGCCAGTTTGATGTCCCGGAGCGGGATGAACCACTAAACCAGCAGGTTTATTAATAATAATCAGGTGTTGATCTTCATAGAGGATATCGAGGGGAATGGACTCGGGTTCAAGGGAAAGGGATTGATTGGGGGGAATGGTCACCGAAAGGCGATCGCCAGATTTGAGCTTAGTTTTTTTCACCTGACAAACCTGCTCATTAAGGGAAACATGGCCTTCTTCAATCAATTGTTGCAAACGCGAACGAGAAAAATCGGCTAAATGATCCGATAAACAACGATCTAAACGCTGATTATTCTCACTAACTTGTAATTCAAAAAGTCCCTCCTGATTCAGAGGGGATCGTTCCGTATTATTCATTATTCAGTAATTGATCAATCATTTCCTTGTCAGTGGTAGGAGGAGTGGGTAAACTTTGGCGGGTATCAGTAATTAGCCAATCCAAAGCAGCGGCTTGTAAATCAATGGTAGCACCGGTTTTATCGACACAATAGCGCCCAAACACCAACTTATTAAATAAACGTACCCCCTGACCTAAGCGGGAATATTCAAAAATTACGCTGTTGTCAACTTCCGCACTACTGCAAATCCAGCAATTGGGGCCAATCATACTCGGACCGACAATTTTCGCCCCGTCCTCAATTTTGGTCATTCCACCAATATAAACCGGTCCGGTAATATCCACCTTATCCCAATTGACATTGACATTGAGACCAGTATAAATACCAGGAAAAACTTCATGACCAGGAATCTTGACATTTTTGATTTCTCCGGTTAAAACTCCTCGAATTGCGTGCCAATAATCCGGTACTTTGCCAATATCGACCCATTCAAAATCCATGGAAACTGCATAAAATGGCGCATTTTTGGCGACTAATTGGGGAAATAACTCGCTACCGATGTCATACTCCGTATTCGGGGGAATATAGTCGATTATCTCCGGTTCAAATATATAAATACCGGTATTAATTTCTGTGCTGAGAGCTTCATCTACTGAGGGTTTTTCCTGAAAGTTAATGATTTTGCCATTTTCATCGGTGACGACAACCCCATAACTGGGAACGTCCTCCTTTGGTACAGTTTTGGTGACAATGGTGGCGATCGCCCCTTTTTCCCGATGAAATTTGAGGGCTGCAGTCAAATCTAAATCAATTAAAGCATCACCACAAAGGACAATAAAAGTATCATCAAAAAAGGGATTAAAATCCTGAATTTTGCGCAAACCGCCGGCGGAACCCAATGCTTGACCTACCAACTCTCCATCCACAATTTTGCCCTCGAAAGAGTAGGCAATATCGACACCAAACTTTTGACCATCACGAAAATAGTTTTCAATTTCATTGGCCAAATGACTAACATTAACCATAATTTCTGTAAAACCATGATTACGCAATAATTCTAACAAGAATTCCATAACCGGTTTTTGTAAAATGGGAATTAAAGGTTTAGGAATGGTATAGGTAATCGGACGAACACGAGTTCCTTTACCTGCTGCCAAAATCATCGCTTTCATAAATAAATTTTTTCCTTAAATTGAGATTTAAAATTAAGAAAGGCAAAGTTTTGTTATTCTTTGCCCATATTTTTGGCTAATTTTGCTTGAACTTGTCAACTATCATTTCAGTTATCAGTTAACAGTTATCAGTTATCAGTTATCAGTTATCAGTTATCAGTTATTAATTATCTGTTCACTGTTCACTGTTCACTGATAACTGAGGGGGGGGTAGGGGGGTACATCCTTATTAATCCCCTTGAAAGGGGAAGAAACCTGAAACCTTTTTTCTGGTCAACTATCAACTGTCAACTATCAACTGTCAACTGTCAACTGTTAACTGTCAACTATCAACTATCAACTGTTAACTGTCAACTATCAACTGTTAACTGTCAACTATCAACTGTTAACTGTCAACTATCAACTGTTAACTGTCAACTATCAACTGTCAACTATCAACTGTCAACTATCAACTGGTATAAACATTTTGGTTTTAGGAAGATATTTCCAAGCAATTCCTTCGGGGTCTTTAGTTTGACTCCAAAGGGAAAAATCCGCATCTGACTTTCGTCTTGCTACGGTGCTAGGATTAATATCCAATCGTTTCGCTAAATCAGCTTGAATTAAAGCTAAGGTTTCTGACTTTTGCTCCGACGGTGGAGGTAAATCCGTTGCTAAATTTTGTTCGTCTGGTGGAGGTGACTCCTCAGAAATAACCGTTTCTACAGATAAAGTTTCCTCAATTTGTTCGGACGGTGGAGGTGACTCCTCAGAAGTAACGGTTTCTACAGATAAAGTTTCCTCAACGTGTTCCTCTGGTGGAGGTAAATCCGTTGCTAAATTTTGTTCGTCTGGTGGAGGTGACTCCTCAGAAATAACCGTTTCTACAGATAAAGTTTCCTCAACTTGCTCCTCCTCGGGTGAAGAAGACTCCACTGGAGATTGAGTTTCTGTTTCTTCTGTGGGAGAGGAAATAGAGGGTTTTTCGGGAATTAAATCAGTGATTTCTGGTGAAGATGGGATTTCTGTTTTGATTTCTTCTGTGGAAGAGGAAATCGATTCTTTTTCTGCTCCCAAATCAGCGATTTCTTTGGTGGATAGTTGGGGAAACTTTTCTGAGGAAGTTGATAACTGAGGAGATGTTTCTAACTTTTCACTGTCCTCTAATTCTAACAATTGGTCACTATCTGCAAAAATACTACCTAAAGCACTAGCAGTTAAGAAGTAATAAACAACTCCTTTTTCAGCATAAACTTTCTTTTGAGCACCGTATTCTTGTGCTTTTTTTTCTAAAAACCGATGGGCAGCTTTTGCTGTCAAATTGGCTTTTAAAGATAAATCCAAAGGTGTGATACAACCTTGATTTTCCTTGATCAATTCGGTAAAAAAAGGATTAACTTCTTGAGTCCATTTTCTCCATCGAATACTGTCCCAAATTCTGCCGACAATGATTAAAGCCATCAATATCAAAAGAAAAGGCCAAGCTTTCAGCACTACCACAATTGTAATAGCTAAAGGGAGAATGAGAACGAGAAGTCCTGTCGCATTATTGTCTGTTGGTTTTCCTGTCATGTCTTGAGGTTCACGATTTTATTCTTTTTTGAGCGACTTTGTTAGTAGGGGATGAACTGATGTTCACCCCCTACATTAACATTTTGGCTTAAATCATTCAATTACATAAATTAGTTTACCTAAAATCTCGCTCTTTTTTGTCCATTTCTGATCGTGACCAAGCATGAATTGCCACTACAACAGGCAATTTTAACGGCGAAAATCGTTTAAATGTGCTAAAAACCAAGCATAAGTGGATTTAATTCCTTCAGCAAGAGTAGTTTTTGGACTCCAACCTAAACTTTTTAAACGGGATATATTTAAGAGTTTTCTTGGTGTACCATCTGGTTTAGAAGGATCAAATTTTAACTCTCCTTGAAATCCGACAGTTTCTTTTATTAAAGTTGCTAATTCCGCAATGGAAACGTCTTCTCCTACTCCGACATTAACTATCTCTTCACTGTCATAATTTGCCATTAAAAATACTGCCGCATCTGCCAAATCATCCACATAAATAAACTCTCTTTTTGGCGTTCCTGTACCCCAAACAATTACTTCAGTTTTTTCCTCTTCTTTTGCTTCATGAAAACGTCTTATTAAGGCTGGTAAAACGTGGGAATTTTCCGGGTGAAAATTGTCGCCAATTCCATATAAATTCGTCGGCATTAATGAGATGGCGTTAAAACCATATTGCTGGCGATATGCTTGACACATCTTGATTCCCGCTATTTTGGCGATCGCATACCACTCGTTGGTCGGTTCTAATTCTCCGGTTAATAAACTAGCTTCAGAAATGGGTTGCGGTGCAAATTTTGGATAGATACAAGATGAACCCAAAAATTGCAATTTTTTGACCTGATTTTGCCAAGCTGCATCAATTATATTAGTTTGAATTTGTAAATTATCCCGAATAAATTCGGCTGGGTAAGTATTATTAGCATGAATTCCGCCAACTTTAGCCGCCGCTAAAAATACATAATCAGGTTTTTCCGTTTCAAAAAATGAATTAACCTGACTCTGATTCGTTAAATTTAACTCGGAATGTGTGCGAGTAATTAGGTTTTGATAACCCAAACTTTCCAGTTTTCTTTTAATAGCTGAACCCACTAAACCTCGATGTCCGGCCAGATAAATTTTATCAGTTTTTTTCATAGTAATAAATAAATCACAAAAATTGTTCTAATTAGGGTTTACGGAAAAAAGCTGAAAGCTATGTAGATCAAGACTTTTAAGTTGATTGGACTTGAATCAAGTGCAAGGATTTCAACAAATAATAGTAAAAAACCTTACATTTACTGGGATTAATCAAGATTTTTGCTCGTCAAAATACGCGGTCAAACTATCAACTATAGTGATTCCAATTAAGATTAAAACAGTTGAAAAATAGGTTCGTAGTTGCGCTTTAGGGCTTCTTAGGACTAAAGTCCAACAACAAACTAAAAACTTTTGTTTAATTTTTATTTGGAATTACTATATCAACTATCAACTCGCCCTCACCAGCCATTTATTCAGCAAACCCTAATTATACCTGATCTAGCACTTCCCAAATTTATGAGGACTCTTTCCCCCTCTCCCTTTGCTTGGAGCAGGGGGTTTTCATTCTAAATTTTTTATTTTTAACAAGGAGTTAGGGAGTTAGGGAGTTAGAGAGTTAGGGAGTTAGGGAGTTAGGGAGTTAGGGAGTTAGGGAGTTAGAGAGTTAGGGAGTTAGGGAGTTAGGGAGTTAGGGAGTTAGAGAGTTAGGGAGTTAGGGAGTTAGGGAGTTAGGGAGTTAGGGAGTTAGGGAGTTAGGGAGTTAGGGAGTTAAAAATATCGTTCCCCCCAATCCCCTAATCCCCCACTGTTCTAATCTTAAGGGGAATTAAAATAACAGTAAGGGTACTCCGGCCGGAGTGCTCCTACTGACAACAACAAACCCTCTTTAATTTTTCACTAATAATCCTGAGCCAAAATACCTTTTATTCGACATAAACAACCACATATTGATTGTTATAGGGTTGATAATAGGTAGCTCCACACTGCTGAAGGGTAGTCCCCTCGATAACCACCGTTGTACATCCTGTGGGCAAACTAGCCACGTAAATTGTGGAGCGTCGAATTACTCGACGAGTGGTGCGGCGGACCGCACCAGCCCCACTGACTGGTGTAGCAGGCATACCAACTACCGCATTTGCGGAGGGTATCAGTATCTCAGTGCTGAAAAAACTATCACTGATTGTACCTGTAAACAAAAGACAGCCTAAAGCGACGATGATTCGATTCATTGAGTTCATCTTTCCACCCTCTCGATAGATTCGTCGATTTCGCTCCCGGGTAATTCATTCAATTTTGTGGCTCCAGGAGGAACAGCAAAGGTGAACTGCTTATCATCAATTTTGGGATTGATGACCCAGTCTCGAAAGCTAATTTGATATTGGGGAGCAGCATTGAGCAATTTGCTGGTAATAACATATTTCATCGGTAAAGGTTGCTCGCCTACCTGAATCCAGATTTGCCAATCAACTTGATCTTCCCGAAAGGCCAAGTGATGACACTTAACCCCGTTTACATAAGCAATGCCAATATAATTGCTGCTTTCAATTCCCGTGGAGAGAATGGAGTAGGGATCCGCAAAGAGCAGATCCGCACCAGGAGCGGGAATACCGGTCTCCAGTTCATAGGCACGGATGGCATCATCAATGCTGCCGGCAGCATTGATCTGGGCATAGGCATTGTTTCTTTTGCCATTTAAAGTCAAAGTTTTGCCATCAAAGATAAACTGAGCATCCACTAAAGGACCCTTTCGCTCTATATAAAATTTATTTGGCCGTTGTAAGATCAGTTTGGCAAAACTGTTGAATTGCAACTTCTGTCCATTGCTGGTAACGGCTTCAAAATCAATATCGGCATTGACGCTGAATGCGCCGGTCTTCGCTAAATAGGAAGACATGGATTTAAGGATTTTGTCAGCCTCAGGGTCAAGCTGATCCGCACCCATGACGGGATGGGGTGTAAAACTGAGACTGAGGCCGATCCCTAAAGCCAACGAACTGAGGCCACTGAAACTAAGAAAGTTGGGTTTTTTCATGGAAATCTGTATTATTTTGAGAATTTGAGACTGCTTCTTCAGCTTCCATGCGAGCTTCAATAGCTTCCAACACGGCCACCTGAGATTCTTCCAGAGCAGAGGCTGCAAAAATAATCACAGCGGCGGCGTATTCTTCGGCCTTGTCAGCACGATGCACCAGTTTGTCAACTTCACGTTGTTCCTTCCATTCATCTATTTGAGACTGAAGTTCCAACTTTTTGGTTTCCAGAAATTGCTGCACTTTAGTCTTGGCACTTTCTGCTTTTTCTTTATTGCTGGCTAATTGAGTTTTGGCTTCTTTTAGTTTAGATTGAACCAGATTCTGAGCTTCTTGGGGAAAACTCTCAATATCCGCCTTGGCATTACTGAACTTACTTTCAAGTTCGGTTAATTGTTCTTTCAATGATTCGCAAAATTGATTAATTTTCTCGCTCATGATTTAACTCCTAATAAAGTATTGGTATCGCATTTTCTGATTAATTGTTATAGCGCTACGCACTAGGGAAAAGGGAAAAGTAACTGTGGACAGGATTTTCGCTTTTAGCAATGTCCTAATAGTAGTGCGTATTGCTATTATAGACTCCCTCACCCCCCAACCCCCTCATCCCAATGGGAGAGGGGGAAAAAAAGGCCAAATATCAACTAAAAATGCGATACCAGTTATCAGTTAACTGTAAGGGTCAATGGCTGTTGACCCCTACATAATATAGGGTGATCGCCCTATTGTCGTGCCATCACCATCCGCATTTCTACTTCCGAATCCTGAATCAAGTCACCGCTTACATCAATTTTAACGGTGTAAATCTTGCCCGTAAAAGCGAATATACCGCTATATTCGTCGGTAACAGGTGCTCCGGGATCAGCGCCGATCGCCATGCCACCAGTCAATCCCAAAGAGAAGGGAGTAGTTATCGGTATCTCCACCTGAGCGACTAAGTTGCCGTCAATGTAAAGTTGACCGATACCGCCAGCTCCCTTACCTTGGAACAGTTCAGGTTCAGTAGTCTTCTCAAATTCAAAGCGCAACTGATGACGACCTTCGGGAACTGATACATTAGACTCAAGATAATAGAAAGTGCGTGCCACATAGCTATAGGTATAGCGCAATTTTCCATCCTTGACAAAGAAAGTGTAACCACCGTCAATTCCACCTTGGGAAATCAAGACACCTTCGTCGCCGGATTTGAAATCCACATCTGCGGTAATACTGTGCGATCGGTTAAGGATAATTGCTCCTGAATTGACGGGAATTTCCTGAGTGCCGGGATAGTAAGTATAACTGGTACGAGGCAGGGCGATGGTGGGACGTTCATCCACAAATCGCGTTTGTCCCCTTCCATCCACCGGTAGAACATTATATTTACCTGCTTCCACATACCACTGAGCAATCATTTCGATCAGCTTCGCTCGGTTTTCTTCTGCAACATTATGATTTTCGGCAAAATCCGACTCAATATGGAACAGTTCCCATTTCGTCGCATCCAATTCCGTTAATTTTTCCGCTGAAATGGGCATTCCAAAACCCTGTCCTGCTTCCGTAAAAGAAGGACCAGGCCAAGGACAAACAGCACGCCAACCATTGTGATAGATGGAGCGATGTCCCATCATCTCGAAATATTGGGTAATATGTTGACTAGGTGTCCCGGCATTTTCCAAGGTATGGGCAAAACTAACCCCTTCAAGGGGAGATTGGGTGACACCCTTGACAGATTCAGGAGGTTCAATTCCGAGCAGATCTAACACCGTGGGCACCATGTCGATCGCATGGGCATATTGAGTCCGGACTTCTCCTTTTGTCTCAATTCCCTTGGGCCAATGGACAATAAACGGATCACTAATACCACCGCGATAAGTCTCACGTTTCCAGCGACGGAAAGGAGTATTCCCAGCCCAAGTCCAGCCCCAGGGATAATGGTTAAAATATTTAGGACCACCCAAATCATCCATCGCGGCGAGGTTTTCTTCGAGTGATTCTGGTACACAGTTAAAAAACAGATTTTCGTTAACCGAACCCGTAGGACCACCTTCAGAACTAGCTCCATTGTCTGAAATCACCATAATCAAGGTGTTCTCAAACTGGTCAATGCTCTTCAAGAAATCCAATAAACGACCAATGTGGTAATCTGTATGGCTCAAGAAACCAGCAAAAACCTCCATCATGCGCGCATAAAGTTTCTTTTCTTCTGGAGAACACTGATCCCATGGCTTGACATCAGGGTCATGGCGGGATAATTCCGCATCAGCAGGCACAATACCCATTTCCTTCTGACGCGCAAAGGTATATTCGCGGTAAGCTTCCCAACCACCATCGAACTTGCCTTTGTACTTATCAGCCCATTCTTGAGGAACATGGTGAGGTGCGTGCATTGCACCGGTGCAGAAGTACATGAAAAAGGGCTTGGTTTCTGCAATCTGTTTAGAATCAGCAATAAAAGAAATCGCCTTATCTACCAAATCTTCGGTCAAGTGGTAGCCTTCCTCGGGAGTGCTTGGTGGTTCAACCCTGTGATTGTCATAGGTCAAATCAGGGTAATACTGGTGGGTATCACCTCCCATAAAGCCGTAAAAACGCTCAAAACCGCGTCCCAAGGGCCAACGTTCGTAGGGACCAGCTGCCGAGATTTGGTCAGCGGGAGTTAAGTGCCATTTACCCACTGCGTAGGTATTGTAGCCCTGTTGTAACAGCATTTCTGACAAAAAGCCATTTTCAAAGGGAATGTTGCCATTACCACCGGGAAAGCCCGTTGAACCTTCGGTAATACAGGCCATGGCGTTGGAATGATGATTACGTCCAGTTAAGATGCAAGTTCGGGTTGGCGAACACAAAGCGGTGGTGTGCATATTGTTGTAGCGTAGCCCATTAGCGGCTAAACCATCCAAGACGGGGGTTTCAATGGGACTGCCGTAGCAACCCAGTTGCCCAAAGCCTGTATCATCAAGGACAATAAACAGGACATTGGGTGCGTTTTCCTTTGCTCGCAATGGTTTCGGCCATGCGGGGCTAGATTGATCTACTGTGCGACCAATAACGCCATTAAAGGCTGTTCCGGGTTTGTATTCTCGAAGTGTCATTTCAGTTACCAGTTATCAGTTATCAGTTATCAGTTAACAGTTACTACCACCTAAAGGTGGTAGCTTGAAATAAGGAATATTTTTGTTACTTCCCCAATCGCAAGGGGGAGGACATCCTTATTAATCCCCCCCTCCCGTCAGTTATCAGTTATCAATTGGTAACTGAGGGGAAGGAGGCCTTACACCGCTTTTTTTGTCATAGTTAAATAAAAAATTTTACCTTAACTAATAAAGATAATGACAAACAACAAGTAAGAACTGGGTATTTTCTTATCAAAACTTTACAATGGCGATCGCCGGGGATTGTCATTTCAGTTAACTGTTAACTGATAACTGAAATGACCACCTAATTATTAGTAAAGATTACCATTCTTTAAATACTAGATTCATAAATCTTAATATTATTTAATCGGAAATATGCCAATTATTACATCAATTTCTGTCATTAATTTAAGGGTTTCTTGGATAATAATTACGATTTTTTGATAGTGATTAACAGCTTCTGGAGTTAATGATCGATTCACTTTTTTTCTGTCTTTTAACCATTTATCTAAGACTTGATAACCACCTATTTTAAAGTGCCAAACTTCTTCAGTAATGTTACTAAAATAACTCGTTTGATTGATATAAATTCGCTGTTTTTTAGGGTCATATTTTACTTGAGTTACTAGGTTTTCTGAACCCCCCTTAATCCCCCCTTGAAAAAGGGGGAAATCAGATAAAGAATTGCCCCCTTTGGTAAGGGGGATATTTTTCATTAAATGTAAGTTAACTAATTTTTCCCCACTTTCTGTTAGTTTTCTGAATAAATTATCGTTACTGGTTAAAGGAATTCGGGGAAAATCCATCTTTAAAAATTCGGCGTATCTTTCCCGATAAGTGGGACTATGAAGTATTGCATACATATAATAAAAGATGTTTTCTGGTGTGGGAAGATACCCTAATTTTTCGGTAATTGCTGTTACAAATTCTGGCGAAAAATTAGGTGTTTTTTGCTGAAATAAGTTTGATTGTTCATTATTAGTTTCGGGATAAATGTAGAGAGGGAAATAAGGACCTGTACCAAAACGTCCCGCGGTATCAAGAGAATTAAAATTAGCAATTTTCGAGGTAACAAAAATATGTTTAAAACCTGAAACTAATTGTCTTGATGTTAATAAACCCAAATTTTCGCCACTTAACATATTTCTCATTATTTCGTTTCTACTACGACAAATAAAACCACTTGATGTTCCTGTATAATAAGTATATCTTGTATCAAAAGGACGATATAAAATAGGAGTAATTAGCTCATTTTTTAAACCACTTTTACGCAGATCATTTTGGGCTAATTGAATTTTCCAGTCCCTTGAATCTTTACCTAAATTGTATTTTTCCCTTGCTTCTTCCACCGATAAACTAACAAAATCCTTAACGGTTTTTTCCACTTCTTCAGGAGTATTTTGAATGGTTAAGCCATCTCTGGCCGTTACAATTCCAACGGAATTAACTGGCATAATTTCGGTTATTTTCCAACCCTGATTATACTCGGATAATAAATCAGTATTCTGGGGAATAAACAGATAAAAAGGAGAAACTGGGTTAATTTCTTTCCACTCAATTGTATTAATATTATTTTCCTCAAGAAATTTATATTTATCTTCTCGACTTCCATATAAATCAAAATGATATATTTTTGCCATATTTTTCGGTTCGTTATTGCGCTTTAGGGCTAACTTTTATCTCATATCTTTGCCTAAAAATCTGTATAATTTAATACATTTTGGGAGTCTCACGCAAAGGCGCTAAGGCGCAAAGGAGGTTGATTTTTCTTGTCTTGGTAGGACTTTGATCACGCAAAGCTCCGACAAAAGTCAATAATTTGCTCTATTTCTGTCATTAATTTAATCGTTTCTTGGATAATAATTACGATTTTTTGATAGTGTAATATATCTTCATTTGATAAAGTTCGATTCACTTTTTTCCTGTCTTTTAACCATTTATCTAAGACTTGATAACCACCTATTTTAAAGTGCCAAACTTCTTCAGTAATGTTACTAAAATAACTCGTTTGATTGATATAAATTCGCTGTTTTTTAGGGTCATATTTTACTTGAGTTACTAGGTTTTCTGAACCCCCCTTAATCCCCCCTTGAAAAAGGGGGAAATCAGATAAAGAATTGCCCCCTTTGGTAAGGGGGATATTTTTCATTAAATGTAAGTTAACTAATTTTTCCCCAATTTCTGTTAGTTTTCTGAATAAATTATCGTTACTGGTTAAAGGAATTCGGGGAAAATCCATCTTTAAAAATTCGGCGTATCTTTCCCGATAAGTGGGACTATGAAGTATTGCATACATATAATAAAAGATGTTTTCTGGTGTGGGGAGATACCCTAATTTTTCGGTAATTGCTGTTACAAATTCTGGCGAAAAATTAGGTGTTTTTTGCTGAAATAAGTTTGATTGTTCATTATTAGTTTCGGGATAAATGTAGAGAGGGAAAACGTATGATCCATTTATATCCATAGAAATAGCAGTACAGGGATAATTAGATATTAATGAATGTCTCCATTCTTCTAATTTTACTATTCTCGGTAAATTTAATACTAAATTATCTTTACCCGCAACATGATTAATTAATTCTCTTCTTGGTCGATCCATAATTAAGGTACTAAAGTAACAATATCTCTCATCAAAAGGACGATATAAACACTTAATAATGGGTTTTTCCCAATCAGAATCTGCTATTATTTCTTGACGAACTTTTTTAAATTGCCAAGTTTTGCTTTCTTTTAAGTTGTATTTTGTTAAATATTCCTGATCGGAAATTGTTTGATCACGCATTTCTTGAATACGTTGATAAAGTTTATCTCGATCAAAATCAATGGCAAAATCATCTCGATGAGTTTGAAATCCTAACACATTTACTGGCATAATTTCGGTTATTTTCCAACCCTGATTATACTCGGATAATAAATCAGTATTCTGGGGAATAAACAGATAAAAAGGAGAAACAGGGTTAACTTTTTCCCAATTTATCGTATTAATATTTAACTCGTGTAATAACTGATATTTAGTTTCACGACTTCCCCATAAATCATGATAATAAACGCCATTTTCCGGAATTTCTGGTTTATTTTTAGTCTGAAATAAAGGATGTTCTGGACCAAAATCTTTAACTGCAATTAAAATTGAAACTCCCTGTTGAATATCAAAAACATTTTGGTCTGGACTTCCGTCGGGAGAAACTTCTTTTTTCTTGGCATTTCCATGTAAATTAATAACATAAATGCGGTTAAAACTTTGCAGTAAATTTTGACGCATTCCGCGAAAAGTCGGATTATCTAAATAACCATGATTTGTTACAAAACCTAAAATTCCGCTACCAGTTTTATCAATTTTCCATTGGCCAAATCGAATAAATTTAACATAATCATCCTGTAACCATTTAGAATTTTTTTCGTTTAAAGAAACTCCATCAATCTGATAATAATCCCGAATTAATCCATCTATCCAATCGTTTTTATTTTCCGAATGTCCCGAATAAGGTGGGTTTCCTAATACTACATCAATAAGTATTTCTGACTTAACTTTTGCAGCTTTATTTGCTTCCTCAGCAATGTATTTACCTAATAAAAATTCAGACTTTTTAACTCCTTCTTCTAAAGTATTAGTCAGGAAAATATTTAACCTTTCGTTATCCTCAAAACGATAACCCAAAGTTTCTAATAATAACCCCAATTTTAAATGAGCAATGGTGTAAGGAGTCATTAACAATTCAAAACCATATAAACGGTTTAAAACCTGTTTCTCCCTTAGTAATTTATGCCAATTATGCACACCATACTTACTAAAATTAGCGTAAATTTGCTTAATTACTTGATATAAAAAAGTACCTGTACCCGTTGCAGGGTCTAGAATATTCACCTTTCGACTTGCTAAACCATTTTCTAAATCGAAATCTTGATCTAAAATATCATTAACAGCTTTAACAATAAAATATACCACTGGTTCAGGTGTATAATAAACTCCTCGACTTTTTCTTAAATTTGCTTCATAAGCAGCTAAAAATGTTTCATAAAAATGTACTACAGGGTCTTGTCTGCGGGTTTCTTGACCAAAATTTTCGAGAATATTAGCCATATCAACTTTAGCTAAAAGTTCCACTAAGTTATCAATTGACCAGTTAATTTTAGCGATAATATCTGTCTCAATTACGGTAGTAAATAATCCTTGTAAAAAGGGGATTTTATTGGTTATATAATTACTCGCATTTTTCCGATTAAAAATATTACTCCCCTCTCCCGTGGGAGAGTGGTTGGGAGCAGCTATTTTTTCCTGATGACCAATTCTCGCAGTAAATAAACCATAGGCAATGGTTTGGGCGTACATATCAGCAAAGTTCTGATTATCTAAATCTGGTAACAGTAACTCCTGAAAAAGTAACTTTAATTTTGTTAATTCTCCGGTGTCATCTTCTAAATTTAAACCTTCTTGAATCGCAAATTTAATGGATTTTGTATAAACCGCCATTTGTTGCGCTAAATCATAGTAATTATTAATACTTTTACCACGATAATTAACAAAATATTCGAGTAAAGTAGCGGTTTCTTTTAAGTTTTTCTGGGGAATAATTTGCTGATTTTTTATATTACCTAAATTGCTAGTTAATTTTAATTTTCCGTCTTGATACCAACGAAATTCTAAATAGTTAGTGAGGATTAAATTTTGACCGATGGAAGATTCAAAATAGCGTTGTAATTGTTCTGTTTTCTCTATATTGGTTAAATTTTCTCCTATTTTTTTCGCTTCCATATATCCGATCAAAGAATCACTCCTCCTCACGGTAAAATCTGGGATTCCCGCTTGATTGCCTCTTTCTTCGATGATGCCATTAATGCCCATGGCAGCTCCATCAAGCAACTGTTTTAAAGCGGGGTAATGACTTCTTTCACTACCGCGGTTAAAATTGTCATTTAATTCCTGTAAATAATAGGTAAAATCCATAATTTATTAAGTAAGGTTACAAAAATATTAGCCTGTTTAACTAGATCATAATATACAATGACAAAAAAAATATTGAGATTAATATTTTTGTGTGTTATAACAAAGTTATATCTTATCTTTGAAAATTTAAGTGAAAATGACACCAGCTTATCAACTAACTCAAGAAAATCAAGAAATAGTAGTGAGAATAAACAAAGAGATATTCACTCAAGAAAAATTAACTAGATTTTTAGATTATCTTACTTTAGAAAGTATCGGTTTTTCTAGTCAATTAAGCCAAGAAGAAGCAGAACAATTAGCAAATGAAATAGATGGAACAATCTGGCAATCTATTCAAAATCGTATTTTAGGAGCTTAATTAAATTTGAACTCGAAATTAATTATTGTTGACACTAATATTATATTTTCAGCATTACTAAATACTAATTCCCTTTTTTCAATTACTTTATTAAATTCTGATTATCAATTTTATGTCGGAGAATTAGTGATAGTAGAATTGTTTAAGTATAAGAATAAAATTGTTAAACTTAGTCGATTATCCGAGGAGGATTTGATAAAATTTTACCATATTTTATTAAGAAGAATTAACTTTTATAAAGAGGACTTAATTCAGATAGATAACTTGAAATTAGCCTATAATCTCTGTCAAGATATTGATGTTAATGATACGATTCATGTCGCTTTAACTATAGAATTTTCAGATTAAATGAGATACAACCCCTCACCCCCCTACCCCCCTCATCCCAAAGGGAGAGGGGGGAAAAGAGTCCTCATAAATTTGGCAAGTGCTATATAGAATTAAAAGGTAAATTATGGACGGGTGATCAGAAACTTAAGCAAGGTTTAATTAATAAAGGTTTTGATTCTTTTTTTATTCCTTATTAATTTTAATCAAAAATAAAATAAAAAAATTATATAGTAAATCTGGTTAAAGCAATAGATTCTATTTCTTTAATATCTTCTGATGAGAAATCTGCATAAACTTCTTTAGCCAGATTTAACATTTCATCTGGGGTAAGGAATGGTTTTATTACTGGTTGTAATTGAGTTTCTTCCATCGTTTCTTTAATCAGAATCTTTAGCTCTTCTTTAGTTAAGTCTTTAACAAGCATAAGTTAAACTCTCCTTAATAATTTATTTTTATTTATTATAGTCTAAATATGTTATCATAAATGAGCAATTAATATGCGGAGTAATTAACATGATTAATTATACTCAAATAATTAAGCAGGCCGAGCAGTTACCTTTTGAAGAACAAAAAAAACTATTACAAGAATTAACTCAATTAATACAACAAAAAGAAAAAATAAATCCTAAATTTGATAAATGGTTTGGTTTTTTATCTAAAAAAGTTGATCCTTTAGAATTTCAACAACAATTAAGAGAGCAATGAGATAAATAAAAAATATCTTTTGAGATCTGATAATATTGAGAAGAAATCGTATTTTTTTACTTAAGGAGAGTTGATCTTAATGAGTAGTCAAGTTTTACACAAAATTATTCAAGAAATTGAGCAAATAACAGAAGAAGAAAAATTGCAATTAATGACTTATCTTAGCGAAAAAACCAGATAAATTAAGCAAAAAAAAACAAACTTTAAGTCACATTATTGGTACTGGTAAAGGTTGCTTTACAACTTCACAAAAAGCAGATAAATTTATTAGTCAGGAGCGTGATTAATGGGACTTATAAATTATATTGAGGGCAAAAAGATTAAAAAATATTCCTAATTTAAAGTTAGTTATTATTGATGAAATAAAATAATAAGATAGGTAAAAATAAAAAAATATTAGTTAAATTGTCTCTTAAGATATATAATTAAGATTCTGAGTATTTGAGGTTAATTATGGTAAATCAAATTGAAAAAGTAAATGTAATTGTAGCAGAAACTGTGCCGGAAGTTGCTAAGTCTTGGACTCTCGAAGATAGCGAAAATTTATACCGCATTCAAGGTTGGGGTGAACCCTATTTTTCCATTAATTCCGATGGCCATGTAACGGTTTCTCCCCAAGGCGATCGGGGTGGTTCTTTGGATCTATTCGAGCTTGTTGAATCACTTAAGCAAAGAAATATTGAGTTACCTTTATTAATCCGTTTTTCTGATATTTTAGCTGACCGAATTGAGCGTTTAAATGCTTGTTTTTCTAAGGCGATCGCCCGTTATAAATACCCCAATTCCTATCGCGGAGTTTTTCCCATCAAATGTAATCAACATCGCCATTTAGTGGAGGCTTTGGTGGAATACGGCAAGCCCTATCAATTTGGGCTGGAGGCCGGTTCAAAACCTGAGCTAATTATTGCTTTGGCTGCCCTAGAACCAAGCCAAAATGTGAAAAATGACGATTCACAAGCGCTGTTAATTTGTAATGGTTATAAGGATAAAGATTACATCGAAACTGCTCTTTTAGCTACCACTTTAGGACACCAACCAATTATTGTAATTGAGCAATTATCGGAGTTACATATAATCTTAGAAATTAGCGCTAAATTAAACATTGAACCAGTGGTTGGTGTCAGGGCAAAATTGCGCTCAAAAGGTATTGGTCGCTGGGGCAGTTCTACGGGCGATCGAGCTAAATTTGGCCTAACTATTCCCGAAATTATTGAGGTAGTTAATACTTTAAAAAATGCGGGTAAATTGTCGATTTTGCAATTACTTCATTTTCATATTGGTTCACAAATTTCCTCGATTTCTGTAATAAAAGAAGCTATTAGAGAAGCGTCACAAATTTATTGCGAATTGGTAAAATTAGGCGCAAATATGAATTATTTAGACGTTGGTGGTGGTTTAGCTGTCGATTATGATGGTTCTAAAACTAATTTTTATGCTTCTAAAAATTACAATATGCAAAATTATGCTAATGATATTGTAGCGGAAGTTAAGGAAGCTTGTGAGGAAAGAAATATCGCTGCTCCTGTGTTAGTTAGTGAGAGCGGAAGGGCGATCGCTTCCCATCAATCTGTGTTAATTTTTAACGTATTAGGTAACAATAATGTCTCCACTTCTCCACCTAATTCTGTACCAGAAAAAGAGCATTTAGTGCTGCGCAATCTGTGGGAAACTTACCAAAATATTGACCCTGAAAATTATCAAGAAGCTTATCACGACGCAATTCAATTTAAAGAAGAAGCCATCAGTTTATTTAATTTTGGTTATCTAAGTTTAACCGAAAGATCAAGGGCAGAACAATTATATTGGGCTTGTTGTCATAAAATCAGGGAAATTATCATTAATCAGGAATATGTACCCGATGATTTAGAAGATTTGGAGACCATTATGTCCTCAATTTACTATGTTAATTTGTCTGTTTTTCAATCCGCTCCTGATTTTTGGGCAATTGACCAACTATTCCCCATTTTGCCGATTCACCGATTAAATGAAGAACCCACCGAACGAGGTATTTTAGCCGATTTAACCTGTGATAGTGACGGAAAACTAGATAAATTCATTGACTTGACGGATGTAAAATCCTTTTTAGAATTGCATTCTTTAAATGAAAAACCCTATTATTTAGGAATGTTTTTGGTAGGAGCATATCAAGAAATAATGGGTAATTTACATAATCTTTTTGGGGATACCAATGTAGTTCATATTCAGATGACACCAAAAGGTCCTCAAATTCAATATGTGGTTAAAGGTGATACCATTCAGGAAGTTTTAGGTTATGT
The DNA here is from genome assembly GCA_011391125.1 of Synechococcales cyanobacterium S06. Lineage (GTDB taxonomy): Bacteria > Cyanobacteriota > Cyanobacteriia > Cyanobacteriales > JAABRE01 > JAABRE01. Next base: position 24,473 of record JAABRE010000038.1, on the reverse strand, counting down.
TCAATATAACCCCGAAGATTTACTCGAAAAAGTACGTCGCCGAACAGAACAAGCGGTTCAAGAACATAAAATCACCTTAGAACAATCCCAATTACTGTTAGAAAACTACGAAAAAAGTCTGAGGAGTTACACATATTTGAGTTAACATTGTCGGGTGTTGAAATGTAGAGACGTAGCATGCTACGTCTCTACAGTAGCTGCTACGTCTCTACAGTGCCTACCTATAACTCAAATAAAAGGGTTAATAATAGTTGTTTTATTTTCAATTAGCTGATTAGATTGCATATCTTCAGAATAAATAATTGAACAATTTTGATTTAAAGCAGTCGCAATTATTAAACTATCCCAATAGGAATATTGATATTTTGAGTTAATATCTAACGCTTGTAATACCTTAATGGTATCTATTTCAGCCACTAAAAAACTGCTACTTAACTCAATAATTATGTTTTTAGCTTCTTCTTTAGTGAAAATTCTTTTCCTTGTTAAAACATGATAAACCTCTCCTAAAATTTGAGTGCTAACAATTAAATTGTAAAAATTGTCATTAATTAATTGTTCTGCAATTGCATATTTTTCTTGGGTATCTTTTGCATAAAAATAAACCCAAATATTGCTATCAATTATAATTTGAGACTTATTCATAAATTTCATCCCGATTAAATTGATAGTTTTCTGGTAATTTAGAAGAATGTTGAGCTGCTAATTTTAAAAAGTTAGCTTTTCTTTTTTCGAGGTTATCATCTTCTACTAAAATTATTTTAATCTTTTTACCTTCCATCGATTCGGGTAATTTTTCTTCTAACATTAAGTTACCTTGATGACAAGTTGCTTCTAAAATACGGTTCATTTTTTTACTCCTGATTAACATCTTTAGTTATAATTTTAACTACAAAAATCCGATTTCAAACAAGGTTGGTTGTTGCTTCTTTAAGCCTACAGTAATTCCAAATAAAAATTAAACAAAAGTTTTTAGTTTGTTGTTGGACTTTAGTCCTAAGAAGCGCTAAAGCGCAACAACGAACCTATTTTTCTACTGTTCTAATCTTAATTGAAATTACTATAAATTTAGTTTAAAACAGTTATTTTTTCTTGGGGTAAAGGATAATGATACAATACCATTAATTGATCTTCTTTTAATGTTTCTATAGCGTAAGCTTTCCCCTGATTATCACTAAATTCGACTTCAAAAACGCCAGATTCATATTCTTCAACAATTGTCCCAATTTGACCCCGATATAGATTAAGTTCGGGTAAATTTTCTAAGAGTGCTACTATGTCTAATAATTTCATATTTTTGATCTTTTCTAAAGTATATAACAGGTAACTAAACGAGCAAAATTTTCTGTATATCTCACTATCCAAACACTATGAATAATGGCAGTTTTATTTTCTCTATTCAAAGGAAAATCAATCACATATTTCTGTCCATAACTATTAGCTTGATCAGGGATCGCTTTATGGTTTTTTACGGCTAATAAAAGGGCTGTTTTTAGCTCTTCAATATTCTCAATGGTAAGATTTAAAGCAGCTTTGAAAACACGAGCTTTATGTTGTCCATCATAATGATTAAAATTAAGGGAATAACCGCTTAATTTATTATTATCAATCAGTGTGTTTTCTGGATTAGGTAATTTCATTTTTTGTTTAATTAATTTACCTTTTTTGATCTACAAAAATCCGATTTCAAACAAGGTTGGTTGTTGCGCTTTAGCGCTAAAGCGCAACAACCAACTTTTACATTTATCTAATTAATTTTGACCACTTACTTTATCGTTTTATAGCGATAATTGTGCGATGACGAGGATCACTTTCTAAGGTTGTTTTATGCTCAAAACCAACTTCTTGTAAAGCATTTTCCACATCAAAAGTATAATAATCATCGCTCCAAGGTTCGGTACTTTTCATCAGCGTAAATAACACCGGAGGTAAGTTTTGAATTACCGTAGATTTGGGGTTATTATCTACGATCGCCAAACAACCATTAGGCCGCAAAATTCTTAAGATTTCGGTGAAAATTGCTTTACTTGCCACACCTGGCAACTCATGTAATAAAAATTGAAGGGTGACAACATCAAAGGAATTGTCAGCAAATTCGGTTTTTTCCGCTAATCCATGCACCCATTGACTAATTTCTCCTTCAACATCTTGAACTTTAGCCACACTCAACATATAGGGGGAAAGGTCAAGTCCCACGGTTTTAACTGGTTCGGATTGGCGTTGGCCTAAATATTGATGAAGAGAGCGGGTGGATATGCCCACCGAACAGCCAATATCTAGGGCATTATGAACGATTTTAGGGCAGTATTCGCCTAAAATGGACAAAAAAGACCCGCGTAGTCTTTCCTGTGCGGTTTCTGCGGTAATATCTTCCTTTGGCCAAACCCGCAAACACATGGCATAAGTCGCCGACGATGCTTCAAAAGCAGCTTGCCAAGACAAGTTGCCTTCGGGGTAAGCATGAAAAGGAACTTGATAATAGTCAGGATAGGTGACGTTGGGGTCATTAATTTCGTTAAAGAGGCTAATTGCGGGGGAATTTGCCAAATCTTGGCAATTTTTGCGCCAAGGTACACCTTTTTTTTCGGCCGTTTTAATTAAGACATTTCTGGCCTGTATTTTCATTAATTCATAAATGGGTTTTGTGTTAATCAAAACATTCACAAATTTAGAAAGTAAGTCATTTCCGGCCCAATCTGGTTTTACTTTTGCAGTCATTATAAATACCGATAAATTATCTTTATTAAGACTTATGCGCTGTCACGATTTAATAAGGGTTTGAGATTCCTCACTGTCGCTGGTGAATGACATTTTTTCTTTGTTAGTGCATAAATCCTGTTTATTTATTATCTCATGTGTTATTTAAAAATCAGATTCTTTCTGTTATTTAGGCCATTGAAAACCCCGCTCAAACTTCCGAAGTCTAGCAGATTTCGGAAGTTTATTCACCAGATTAACGGAATTTATCGGGGTTAAGTTGACTGGGTTGAGATTGTGGAGCAGAAGGAGTAATGGTATTATTTGTATTAGTTAAATATTTCCCGGTACCGCGATCAGCCGGAGCTAAAAACTGTTGTAAATTAATAGCAGTGCGAGGTTTATTTGGTGGGAGAATGCCGCCTAAATTGCCTAAATTTATACCACCATTGCTAGTATAAGCATTAACTCCTTCGACTTGTTGGCCACTATCAGAGGTAATCAGGTTATCGAAGACTTGATCTCTAACGGTTTCAGGATTTTTGCCAATGGGTACAGTTAAAACAATACGACAGCTTGGGACATCCACCGTCGTAGCACAGAGGGTATCATAACCGTTTTCTATACCTGTACGCAATTCTAATAAGCCATCAGGGCGATATTTTTCTAATCTGTCACTAATGGCATAACAGCGTTTTTCTGAACTCCATCCTCCTCCCATTTTACTAGGAATTGCCCAAGGATAGGATTTACCCGTTTGGCTTTCTGGGTGATACATGACGGTATATTCGCCATTATAAATCTCACAGGTAAACCGAGTGTCACTATTAGTCGTTGTGGATGAAGGTGGAGTTTGGGGATTAGAGGGGTTGTCATCGATCACAATATCTGGGATTTCGGCGTTATTTTGGCTGAGAATTTGCCAAACCAGAGGATTAGCATGAGCTACGGTATTGCTACCTAAGATGACACCTACACTTATTAATAAACTCAGTGATTTTAACATAATTGCCCTTTTTCATAACTGCATTTTTTAGTTATAGATAATGACTGAGCAATTATGTTAAAAGTTTCTTAATCGTTTTGTTAAGATTAAACTCCAACTAGGTGGAGTTCTTGACTTAAAGAGTCAAGTCGGCGAATTTTCGCCCCTAAACCCCGCAGTTTTTCTTCGATGTTTTCGTAACCTCGGTCAAGGTGTTCTAAGCCATAAACTAGGGTTTTTCCGTCAGCGGCTAAACCGGCTAAAACCATGGCTGCAGAAGCTCGTAAGTCGCTCCCTGTAATGGGTGCACCAGATAATTGATGCACTCCTTTAATGATGGCATTATGACCTTTAAGTTTGATATTTGCACCCATACGCTGTAATTCTGCAACATGATGCAAACGGTTTTCAAACACAGTTTCGGTGACAATACTGTTACCTTCACAGGTGGTTAATAATGCGGTAAATTGTGCTTGCATATCGGTGGGAAAACCGGGGTAAGGTAGGGTTTCGATATCCACTCCTTTCAATTCCTTGGGCACTATCCTTAAACGACGGGTATCTTCGGCTATTATTTGACAACCAATTTCTTCTAATTTGGCAATTACAGGGGTTAAATGTTCAGGAATGACTGGAAAAACGCTGATTTCTGAACGCGTGATTGCCCCCGCAACCAAGAAAGTTCCCGCTTCAATGCGATCGGGAATAATGGGATAATCGGTAGAATGCAGACGTTCTACTCCAGATATGATGATGGTGTTAGTACCAGCACCTCTAATTTTTGCACCCATGGATTTACAGAAGTTAGCTAAATCAACTACTTCCGGTTCACAGGCCGCATTTTCAATAATGGTTTCTCCTTCAGCTAAGGTAGCAGCCATTAAGATGGTTTCAGTTGCGCCAACACTGGGATAATCTAAGTAGATTTTAGTACCTTTTAAACGACCATTGCGCCCTTTTACGTTGGCGTGTACGACCCCATGTTCAATAAACACATCAGCCCCTAAAGCTTGCAGCCCTTTGATGTGAATTGCTACAGGACGAGCGCCGATGGCACAACCACCGGGTAAAGGTACTTTGGCCACTCCTAATCGGGCTAACAAAGGACCCAAAACAAAAAAACTGGCCCTGAGTCGAGAGACAATTTCATAAGGTGCTTGGGAAGTGGTAATGTGGGTAGCATCAATGTCTAAAATGTCGCCATTTCGGTGTAATTTTAAGCCCAAAGCGCTTAAAATCTGAGACATACGCCCAATATCGACTAAATTGGGCAAATTACTGAGACGACACTGCTCCCCACATAATAAAGTACCGGCCAAAATCGCCAGAGCAGAATTTTTTGCACCGCTAACTTTGATTTCACCGGATAATTGTTGACGACCCCAAATCTCTAAAACTGGTTGATTCGCTTCGGTGTGAAGTTTATTGATTGTGTTATTAAAGCTATTAATGGTTCTATCCTCCAAGATCAATTGTATATTATCACCTTAATGTAAAATTTTCTTTACAATCTTACCGCGAGTTGTCTCAATTGATGGTTTATCCAGATACTTTTTTTCTGGTCTGAAATAAATCTTGGCTATCAACACAGATTCCGGCGTTGCATGACTCTGAGATGAAATTGTAGGGGCAATCCCTTGTGGTTGCCCCCGAAACGCTGATAGGGTAGGGACAAGCCCTACCCCTACATTGAAAATAAATATCAAATCATCTTGCATAGGTGCAACGCCCAGATTCCTTGACAAAATGACAAAAATAAGATACTGTGTATGTTTGGCTAGAAAAAAGCGGAACTGGCGGAATTGGTAGACGCGCTAGATTCAGGTTCTAGTGGGAGTATATCCTGTGCGAGTTCAAGTCTCGCGTTCCGCATTAAATAAATTGTCGCTATGACTATGTTTTCCCTATTTGTAGACGTGCTTTTTGATCAAGCTATTTTTGGTCAATTATGAGAGTTATAGTAATTCCAAATAAAAATTAAACAAAAGTTTTTAGTTTGTTGTTGGACTTTAGTCCTAAGAAGCGCTAAAGCGCAACTACGAACCTATTTTTTAACTGTTCTAATCTTAATTGAAATTACTATAGTTTAAGTGACCAGAATAATTAGAATTCAGCCAAACTAAAGTTATCTCTGATTCTAATTTATTTTGGCTGTTTCTGATTCGATTTTCTGCGATACTCTCTTCTACAAAACCATGTTTTTTATAAAAAGCGATCACAACGCGCCACTCTTAGTGATCGCCTTTTTATTAGCAGAATGAGGTAATAGCTCAAATCTAAGTATATGGGGCATATTTTGTTTAATTTCGCTCAGATAACGAAGCATTAATTGGCTACCATAACCTTTATTTTCCCATTCGGGGTGAATCATCATAGTACCATGGGTTAACACATGAGACAAACATTTAAACGGTGAGGTATAAGCTTTTAAATAACCGATGATATCACCATTATCTATTACTAAAACTAGACCTTGTTTTAATCCTTTATTAATAGTTTCAGTAACGTAATCTAAAGTAATTTCATCCACAGATTGAGTTAAGTTATTCGGATAAACTTCTGCTACTATTTTATATAACCGATAAATCTTAGAAATATCGGTTAAATTTGCTTTTCTAATAACTGTTTGTTGAGATTGTATTTTAGGTAATAACATCGTTTTACTCCCTAAACTTCTTGTTTTATAGTGATTCCAATTAAGATTAAAACAGTTGAAAAATAGGTTCGTAGTTGCGCTTTAGCGCTTCTTAGGACTAAAGTCCAACAACAAACTAAAAACTTTTGTTTAATTTTTATTTGGAATTACTATATGTTAACATATTCTGGTTATTACTAAATTTGTTTTTATGACTTATACAGAAATAGACTTAAATAATTATCCCCGTAAAGGAATGTTTCTAGTTTTTAAAGACCATCAAATTCCTTTTTTCAGTGTCACAGTAAACATTGAAATTACCGAGTTTAAATCCTATACCAAAAAACTAGATTTTGGTTTCTTTATACCCTTAAGTTATTTAATTACAAAAGCTGTTAATCAAATACCAGAATTTAGACATCGAATTATTGGGGATAAATTAGTAGAATTTCCACAAATAGAACCGGGGTTTACCGTGTTATTAGATAATGATTGTTTCTCTTTTTGTGATTCTTTATATTTCCCCACTTATCTTGATTATGCTAGCTATACCGAGCAACAAATTCAACAAGTGAAAATCAATCCTGATAGTTCTACTGGTGAGAAAAATAACCGATTTTTTCTAACTAATATACCATGGTTTAGTTTTACTTCTATTACCCATCCTTTCTCGACAGAATATGCAACAGTTCCTATTATTAGTATTGGTAAATATTTTATTCAAGGTAAATCTTTAATGTTACCTATTGCTGTACAAATACATCATGCGATCGCTGATGGAATTCATGTCGCTAAATTCTTTCAAGTATTAGAAAATATGTGCAGAAATCCCGAATCTTATCTTTAAATATTAAACTGGTTTTGGGATGGCAAATCCGAGAGTGAAAAATCCCCCCAATCCCCCAATACCCTAATTCCCCACCGTTTTCACATCAGAGAATGAAAACGCCCTGCGCTTAAAATAGTGGGTTACGCTGCGAAGCAAAAGTTATGAGTTTGTGATCAAATTTAATCTCGCAGCTAACCCACCCTACTAAGTTTAAGTATTTTTGCTCATTCTCAGTTAGCGTCTGCGACCACGAGAACCAAAACCGCTAGTACGTCGGGTATTACTACCAGAACCACTACCAAAACTACTACGACGTTTAGTAGAAGAAGAACCGGAATTACCCGAATTTTTCAAGGTATTTGTACCAAAACCTGAACCACTAGATTTGCTGCTATTGGGATTGGTTTTGGAAGTATTGGGATTGGGAGAAGTTGTTGAGGTTGAACTCGATGGCGTTCTCTTAATCGTACCACTGGAGCGGAATTTTTGACGATTTTCCACAGCTGGAGGAGGACTTTGATAACGGGTTTGATATTGACTAACGGCTTGGTTATAACTGCTACCATAGCCACCGTATCCCGTCATTACACCACCAGATTGATAGACAGGAGGAACATAATATTGAGGCCTAAATAACATACTACCAATAGCTTGACCGGCTAATGCTCCCGCAAAAGGGGTCCAAAAACTTGATTGTTGTCGTACCACCACGGTTTCCGGTTGTCCTGTTTGAGCATTTGTCCTAGTTTCGGTAACGTTATGGACATACTCTATTTTAAATTCCTCGGTAAGATATATTACCGTGTCTGATCCCTCCACTTGTAAATAGCTTTTTTCCCCAGCTTTAATTTGTTCCTCGGTTAAACGCGCCATTTGTAATTCGGTTGTCCGATAAATGGGAGGATTGGCGTTTAATAACATGAGGGTATATTCCCCGTCAACGTCGTTATAAGTGGCTTGTTGGACTGGATATTTACCGTTAGCCAAAGGTGGCCGAGAAGGGGTGTTATTGGTGAAATTTGTGGGCTTTTGGGTGTTTTCTGGTCCTCCTCCACAAGCTACGGTGGTGAAGGTTAAGGTTAGACACAGAAATATTATTAGTATTTTTCTCATGGTTTTTTATGTTGGTTTTTTCTCACGCAAAGGCGCAAAGGGATATTTTCGTTGTGTGTTACGATTTTATTTTATAGGGGAATTAGTTCGGCGAAGTTCAATAAAATTTGATCCTCGGTTAGTTGATCGCCAAATCGAGCAGGGGAGAAGTGAATTTGGATTGCTTTGAGTCTTTCTTGGTAGTTTAGGTTGATTAAGGCTTTTAATCCTTGTTCTAATGCTTCTAAATTCGCCAAATCTGTCTCGATTTCGTCGTTTTCCCCCGTAAAGGCCACTGTAATCATGATTATTACGTTGTCTGTGACTGGTAAGCTTAAAGGGTCTTCGTTTGTCTCGAATTCCGGTTCGCTTAAATATCTTTGTGCTGAATCGGTAAATAGTTCGTTGACATAATCTCCGGCCTCTTCTTCGTTCCAAAAGACTTCCCCTTCGTTGGAAGCTGATTGCCAGTAGGTTTTTAATTGCAAGATATTTTGACAAATTCTCACTAATCCTTCACCCATGACTTCTAAGTCACCATCATTTTCGATCGCCTCTCGTCCGACTTGGTTTAATATGCCTAAAATGGGTACTGCTTCTGCGCCACTTAAGTGAACAAAAATACGACTAACGACGTATCGGGTTTGTCCGGTCATTTTCCGAAATAAGTTCATAACTCTGTACAATTTGAATGATTGTTATTCTTTCTTGATCTTATGCGTTTTTTATTTCTTCATCCCAATTTTCCGGCTCAATTTCGTCATTTAGCGGTTAATTTAGCCCAGAATCCGAATCATCAGGTACTTTTTGGCACTAAACGAGAACAAGGTCAACTTCCGGGAGTGACTAAGTTTCTTTACAGTCCTTCTCGACAACCACACCAAGAAAGTCATCATTATGTGAAATTTCTCGAAAGTGCTGTTCTTGAAGGTCAAGCCGTCTATCGTACGGCAATTAGTTTACGCGAACAGGGTTTTTATCCTGATGTGATTTATGGCCATTCTGGTTGGGGACCAACTTTATTTATGAAGGATGTTTTCCCCAAAAGTAAGTTACTCTGTTATTTTGAATGGTTTTATCATGCCCATGGCACGGATGCTGATTTTGACCCCAATGAACCATTAAATGCCGATGATGAAGCCCGAATTAGAATTAAGAATGCTCCCATTTTAATTGATTTGGCTAGTTGCGATCGAGGTTTATCGCCTACTTTTTGGCAACGTCAGCAATTTCCGTCGGAATTTCATAGCAAAATTAGGGTTCATCATGATGGTATTGATGTTAATTATTTTAAACCTCAACCCCATAGTAAATTAGTCATTCCTCGTCTTAATTTAGATTTATCTCAGGTGAGTGAAATTGTTACTTATGTGGCGCGAGGAATGGAACCTTATCGCGGTTTTCCCCAGTTAATTGAAACGATTTCTTTGCTTCAGAAAAAACGTCCCAATTGTCATTTTATCATAGTAGGTGAAAATCGGGTTGCTTATGGGCGAAATCTTCCCGATGGTAAAACTTATAAAGATGCCATGTTAGAGAAGTTTCCCTTAGATTTAACGAGGGTTCATTTTACAGGTTTATTACCTTATAATGAATATTTACAAGTGCTACAATCTTCTTCTGTTCATTTCTATTTAACACGTCCTTTTGTGTTATCTTGGTCTATGTTAGAAGCACTTTCTACTGGTTGTTTAATCGTAGGTTCAAATACCCCTCCAGTTAAGGAAGTTATTGAGGATAATGTGAACGGTTTATTGGTGGATTTCTTTGATCCTGGGGCGATCTCCGCTAAGATAGAATATGCTTTAGATAACCCAACTTTGATGCAGGAAATTAGAAAAAATGCTAGGGAAACTATCTTACAAAGGTATGACTTAAACAAGTTATTACCACAACATTTAGATTGGATTGTAAACGGTTAAGAATTGACAATTTCCAATTTGTCATTCCGAGTGAAACGAGGAATCTCCGAGATACTTCGCTTTACTCAGTATGACAAATTTTATTCTAATTAATGTAAATTAATTATGGTTTGAAGTTTCTTTTTAATGTTATTTAACTCCTGTTTTTCTTGATAATTATTCATAAGGTGGGCAGTTTTTAATTATATTTCATGTATAAATCAAATTAACTAAAAACTGCCCACCCTACCTACTTTTTAGTTAATTTCTAGGGAATTAAGCATGGTTTTAAGTTCGTTGTCAATGTGATTTAATTCCTGTTTTTGCTGTTCTAACCATGCTTTTTCGCTGGTAAATATTGATGATAATTCGCCTTTATATCTCTGCTGTTTTTCAATTAAGTTCTTGTAAAATTGTATTATCTGATTAATCAAATTTATGGTTAAGTCGGCTTTTTGCTGTAAAATATCATTAATTAATTTAACAGCAATATTCTCTATTTCTAAACAAAGTTGCTCCACTTCCTGTAAATATAAACGAAAAAGTTGCCCTACATTGGTACTTTTTATATTAACATTATTAAAGGGATTTAACATTACTTGAATATAATTAGATTGATAATTTTCTGGTAAAAATTCTAAGGGAGTTTTCAAGTGTAAATTTAATTGTTCTTTACCCTCTATTATTTGTTGGTCAATTTTATTATCCTCAATATTAACTGCTTTAAAACTATCAAGATAAGAGGTTAAACTAGGCGAAAAAATGGTAGTTAATTGCTGTTCAATTAGTTGACATTTTCCCGTGATTTCGGTATTTAATAATGCGGCTATTTCGTCTATACTATTAGATATAGTCCTAAAAAGTGCGTCTTTTTCAAAAAATTCAAGGGTATCTTTATTGAATTTTTGCTTATTTTGCTCCCATTTAAAGTGTTGATACTTAAATTCTTGGGATTTATCCTGCCATTTTAAGGCAATTTTATTACTAATTTCTTGTTGAGATTGTGCAGTTAATTTTTTTATTTTTAAAGTTTGTCCTGTTAAATTCCCTATTTCTTCGAGAATTTCTGCGGGTGAAATACTAGCAAAACGTTCCTTATTTAGATATATTTTTTCACTTTCTTGTAATGTCTCATAACATGGTTTTATTGTCTCTTGAAAACGCAAAATTGCCTCTTTAATTTCCTCTAAACAAGGAGTAATTGTTACACCTAAATTAATCGCAGCCAATTTTAATTCACTGGAGGTTGTCTCATCCGTTACAATCTCTTTAATCGAGTTATTGATTTTTGTTAGGGAATTTATACTATCTTTCATGGCTTATTTTGTTAATAGGTCAATCATTGTGTTATGGCACTTTCCGATTAAATGTGATATACCCTCACCCCCTACCCCCTCATCCCAATGGGAGAGGGGGGAAACAGAGGCAAAATGTCAAATGAAAATGCTATATACTAGATTATAAGTTAAATTTAGTAATTAATTAGTTAATTAATATGGACTTTTTTTCGTTAATTGGTGAAGTTGGCCAAGCCGTTTTTCTACCATTTTTAGCTCCTTCTAATTCTTTGAGTCTTATTGGTGAGGTTAATTTAGGTTTCAATTTTAATAATGGTCTTAATGAAACAGTTACTCAAGGTTTCCAAACAATTAATCAAAATATTGCTCAAGGTTTTGGAACTACCCATCAAATGATAGATTCTTTGCAAAATACGGTGGGAGTTTTACAAGCAACAACGGCCTTTATTGGGGTAACATCGGTGGTAGGTGTGGGGTTATCTGCTGTTAATTTACACCAAACTATTAAGTTGAGAAATGATGTTAAACAGCTTAAATATCAAGTCGAAGATGGTTTTATTAAGGTATTAGAACAAACTAGAAATATTCCTGATGAGGTGGAATTTAGACATCATCGCACTATTTTAATGTTGGCTTATGGTAAATTTTTGCAAGCTACAAATTTAATGAAATCTGCTCTTTCCATTGATGATATTCATACTCGCAAAAATACATTAAGTAACGCACAATTATTATTAAGTAATGCCCTGAGTGCTTACAATCAACCCGATTTATTACAGAATATAAATGCTGCTGCTTATTTGCGCAGATTAGAATGTGTTTGGATGATGGAGCAAACACAAGCTGTAAATTTTCAATTATTAAATGAATTAAAAGCTTCTCGTCATTGCTTAAGTCATTTACAAGAGCGTATTAAAACCGATTCTCTTAATATTATCAATCATTGTTCTTCCCAAGAAGAATTAGATTTTATTTATCCAGAAATAGCTAGAATTACTAGACAAGATGTGCCGATTTTAGATAGATGGCAAACACAAATTAATTTAATTGAACAACTTAACCAGTCTGAAAAAAAGGAATTAATTGCTTTAATTAAAAGTAATCCGGAGCAGTTTTCTCATAATATTAATGTTGGTAATATTACCCAGGATGAACCATTAGAAATTAATGAATATAGCGAATTAAAAATTAAATCTCATTATGAATCTTTGCAGGATCAATTAAGATATATTATTAATCCTGATTTACGTCAAGAACATAAAAAATATCTCCTAAATTCCCCATTTTCTGAGCTAATTTCTGCTAATTTTGAGCAAGTATCTGATACAACAATTGCCAATTTATATCATTATGCTAACAGTTAGGTAAAATTAAATTGACAACTTGATCCCCCCTAACTCCCCTTAATAAGGGGGGAAACCGTTTCAAAGTCGAGAGCAAAATTTGAAGACCCTCACCCCCAACCCCTCATCCCAAAGGGAGAGGGGAGCATATTTCCTAATATTTAAAACCTATTTTTTAAGTATTAGGAAAAAGGTATTTAAACTCATATTAGGCAAGGGGTTCAAAAATAGCAAATTTTACTTTGAAACAGCCCTGCTTTAATAAGGAGAAAAATTTAGCAGAAATTATCTCCTTATTAATATTAAGGTTATCGAAAATTATGTTTATTAATGTATTTTATTACGGGTTAAAAATAGCTCCCATAAATAAAATTGAGCCAGTTTTTTCGTCTTTAATTACACAGAAAAATGGTCGATCTATTTTCATCCTAAATGGTTGATCAAGGTTAACGGAAGTAGTACGCATTCCGATGGAAGTTACCGCTGCTGCTTCTGTTCCTTTTTCGTTGACTTCTAAAAATGTTTTATGTTTTACCCCGCTAACAAAAACGGGATTCTGACTAATTTTAGAAAAGTCAGCTTTTTGAGGATCAAAGATTATTCCCATGCCTAATTTATTTAAAATTTGCCGCAATTCTAGTTCATATTCTAACTGAAAACGTGGCATTTCTACTGTACCTTCTTGATAATTAAATTCGGTCATCCAATTTTGCCAATTTTCCGCATTTAATACCTGACTAAATGTTTCTAAGTCACTATATTTTTTAGGTAAAAATATATACATTCCTAATCTTTTTTCCTCTCCATAAGGTAAATTTACGGCTTTAAACTGTTCATTTTCTAAATATTTGTATCGCCCAAAATGAGACATCATGTTAACTGTTTTAGTCTGATTTTCATTCAGAGAAAATTGCTTTTCTTTGGTTTTATTTTTATCAAATTGATAAGTCCACTCTCCTTTAAAATAAATGGCATTAATCAAAAACATGACATCTTGGGGAGAAATTTCCTCAATAATTGTGTCAATTTTTCCTTTGGTATTTTCTTTGACCCAATTATTAATAATATTTAAGGATTGAGTATTAGCAAAATCTAAGGTTTTTGTCTCAGCTTGATAAAATTGTTTATTACTATCAATAAACCCTGATTGAAAGGAAAAATCCTGTCTCATCCATAGGGAATTGGCAATCGCCAACTGGACTTTAGGATCAGCATTAATTAAATTTTCCCGTAATAATTGATTAGTGCGATTAATTTCTGTCAGACTCATTCCCTCTAATTGTAGAGAGTTGACCATTGCTTCTTGAGTAGTGGAATTAGCCCCATTATAAAGCATACTTAAAGCAATGGAAATACTACTAGGAGACACAAAAACATTGTCATTTTTGGCTTGAGAAAAAATTTCAGCAAATAAATTAAAGGCAAATTTAGTATGAGCTTCGGTTAATCGTTTTTCTAAATTCATGGCTTCATTTTGGGTTATACTTAAGTGATGAGGAGGCAAAGATTCAGCTTTAGCTAAAAGACTAAAACTTTGGGGATTCAAAGATAAAATTAAGGCTGTTAAAAAAAACCAAATTTTCCAGTTCATTTTTTCGTACCAGATTTATAATTATTAGTTATCTTTAGCTTATCATTTAGATAAAAAATGCCCCGTCTTGACAAAAGCGCTTTTAAAGGTTACATATTAGCTTTCGACTATAAATTTACTTACATTTGTCTCAATCACAATAATGAATCCAGAAGATTAAAATAAATGAAGATAATTAGGTTTATATTTTTTTTTAGTGGTGGAGGTTAGGTTTAATCGTGACTTTTGTAGAAATTCTCGAAAAAGGTGGTATTACTATTTTGCCATTGTTGTTCTTATCAATTTTGGCTTTAGGTACTATTCTTGAGCGTTTGTTTTTTTGGCTCATCTTTTTGATTCGAGAAAGAGGTATTCTGGAAAAAATCCTCGAAACTGCGGTTAAAGATTGGGATTTAGTCAAAGAAACGACTCGCAAATATCGCAATCATCCCCTAGGTAATTTTCTCTATGCTCCCCTTAGACTAAATGATCCAGACCCCGAAGTGTTCCACTTGGCGTTAGAATCAGCAGCTGATGATGAATTAGCTTTAATGCGCAAGGGAGACAAGGTTTTAGAAGCCGTCATTGCGTTAGCTCCTTTGTTGGGTTTATTGGGGACTGTACTTGGTTTAATCAACGCTCTGAGTCCCATTCAAACTATTGGCGATTTAGGCTCGGCTGCCATGAGTGCTGTAACCCTTGGTATTAGTGAATCTTTGATTTCCACCGCCGTTGGTTTAGTGATCGCTATTATTAGTTTAGCTTTTTATCGTGTGTTCCAAGGTTTCTGGTTTAACCAAGTCAGGATTTTTCGTAAAGCTGGCAGTGAATTAGAGGTAATTTATCGCATTAGATGGTTTGAAATGGAAGAAGAATCACCAGTTAATCTTGCTTTAAATCCCGAAAATAATTATTAATTGTGATCTGTTATTGGTTATTTATAGCAATTTAAGTTGACATTTTAGCTCTCTTTCCCCCTCTCCCCTAGGGATGAGGGGGTAGGGGGTGAGGGAGTGTATAACACTTAATCGGAAAACGCTATATAACCAATAACCAATAGCAAATAACCAGCAAATATTAACCATTAACTATCAAAAATTATGGCAAATTCTAAGCTTATTAAACATCGTTTAAGACCGAAACATACTCCTGTACAACCTTTTAATTTAAAGGTTGATAATGCTAATAGCAATCAAGAAGTTAATATTAATATTTTACCTTTGATTGATGTTATTTTTTGTATTCTTACTTTTTTTATTCTGGCGGCAGTGGCTTTTTCAAGGCAACAAGCGATTAATCTTGACTTACCAAAAGCTACCACTGCGACTCCCCAAATGCGAGAAATGTTAGTGGTTAGTTTAGATGAATTTGGTGAGGTTTATGTGGAAAAAGAACGTCTAATCACTAGGGATGATTTGAATAAGGAATTGAGACGTTATTTAGTTTTAAATCCCAGTGGAGTTATTGTTTTAAATGCCGCCAGAAATGTTAGTTATAATAAGGTAATTGACTTATTAGATTCTCTGAGAGAAGTAGGAGGAGACAGGGTTGCTTTAGCTACTTTACCCGGTGAATCAGAGAAACCCATGGTTTTAAATCCTGATTTAGAAGCTCCGAATAATCTTCAATTACCTAATACTAATTCCTTACCAAATAACCCGACTCAATTACCAAATACTATGCCAACTAATCCCCAATTACCAACTGAAACTACGCCGAATAGTGTGCCATTACCTCCTACTAATTCTGTGCCTCAACCTAACATTAATGCGCCGAATTAATTATTATTGCAGGGGGAGCGCTCCCTGCGCAATAACAGAGTTGACATAGTTTTTAAACACAGGAAATAAATCAAATTGGCTCTTTATTTGTAATAATAAAAACCGTGATTTTAGGGATTTTAAACTATTCATTAAATCCCAAGATGACCAGTTTAAATAGGAGCTTAATTCGTCCCTTGACACGGGTTTATTTAACTTATTTATGGCGCAAATTACCTCTTTTTCTTGGGATGATAAACGGTTAAATAATGAGTTAAATTTTCCTAGCATATTCGAGGTAATTTGTAAAGTATTTTCTGCTAAAAAGTTACTAACTTTACCATCATAAAAATCCCTAATTAAAAGACAAATTTCTTGTAAATAAACGGGATTACCTTGATATAAATTAACTAAATTTAACCAGCAATCTTCGTCTTTTAAACCCATATTTCTGAGTAGTTCAGTATTAGTTAAACCCGCTAATTCTAAACATTTAACAGGGTATAATTCTTTGTCTAAAGAATTCATTTCGGTGCATTTTTCTTGACTAATTACAATTAAACTACTTTGATGTTCAATTTCGGTCATCATTTTAAAGAAGTTTTGATACTCGCAAAATTCGGGTTTAAATTGTCCAGAAAAGTCTCCACTGGCAAATAATTCCTCCACATTATCAAAGATAATTAAGCATTTTTTCTCCCTTAAAATCTCGAAAAATTGACAAAAATCCGACGTCTTCAAGACTTCGGATTTCTGAGCTTTCAAAACCTCATTAATCACCTCATCTAAACCCTTGGAAACCTTCAGATTTTGCCAAATAATTACCTCAAATTTATCTATATTTAAGTCGATAAATCTTTTGACTAAATAACTTTTCCCAATTCCACTTAATCCTAATACTGAAATAAGGGGAATATTCTGATTGCAAATATATTTAGATAATTGGTCAAGTTCCCAAAGGCGATCGCAGAATTTATGTATTTTCGGAGCGAATTTTAAATTATGGTAACAGGAATTAGTAATATTTGTTTTATTAATATCTTGGGGACAATTTTGAGGAGTATAAGGACAGAAATTAATCTTATTATTATGAATAATATTGTGTGATTGAAAACTATATTGATAATGATTAGCGATTTTTTCTATTTTGGTAACAAAATTAGACTTCTTAACTTTTTCTTCCTCACCCAATTCCCTTAATTCCTTAGATAAAATTTTATATAAATCACGACTAACAGTTCCCACATATTCAGGATCATATTTTAAACCTTCCGCAATCTCATCATAAGTTTTATATTGCAAAAGACCAGCAATAATCTCTTTATGTAAATCTTCAAAATTTTTCCCATCGTGTTTCTGGAGTAAATTTTCCATCAGTTGTAACACTTCTGTAACACTCATCTGATTTAGATATAGCAATAATTTTAGTCATTCCATCCTAGCCTTGAATAAGAAAATAAAGGTTTTTCTAGGAATTATTGTAATAATTTGTAACAAAACAGGTAACGAAATCAGTTGGTAGGGTGGGCAATACTTTTTAATCTTTGATTCTCATTAACAAATGATCTACATTGCCCACCTTAATATAATAGTTGGTGAACACTTATTAACCTGAATTATTTTTATAGTATTTTCAGATTAATTGTAATATACCCCTCACCCCCTAACCCCCTCATCCCAAAGGGAGAGGGGGAATCAATCGTATAACATTTAAGCCAAAATTGCTATAACAATAATTGTCACAAACTGCCCACCCTACACATTAAATATATAATAATTTTTATTCAGGCATAATAACAGGAATAACCTGATTTTTATATTGACGATAAATCATAAAATCACTATCTAAAGTAAACACATTACTTCCTCTAATTAATTCACTCATCCTAACTAAACAAGCAAACGATAAGCTCACGTTTCATTATTTACCAAATCCTTGAAGATACTTTTTATTAGTAGATAAATCACCAATCCCACTTTCTACAGAACCAGCCCATTCCTTAGCTAAATCGTAAGCAGAAATTTCTTTATTTTCTGATAATTTCTGTTTTTTACTATTCATAAATTCCACAAAATCTAAAATAGTTTGTTGTTCTTCAGTGGTTAGATTTCTAAATTTATCTAACAAAATTTCTTCTTGAATAAGAGGTTTATTAATTGCCTGAGTCATAATTTTACTACTAAATTTAACGCTTCAAGTTCATATTATATCACATTTTTATAGTAAAGTAGGGTGCGTCACACAGATAATTTATGATGTTAATTATTAACTTAAAAATGTGACGCACCCTCAAGTTAAGGACGAATATTTTTATCTTAAGGCGATCGCCTGATGGTTGGACAAATATTATTCTATTTTTGAGATACAATTATAAATTAACAAAGCAAAAAATCACCTTGACAGTGTTAGTAAAATCAATTATTTTTGGTAGAAAACATTTAGTAAAATGAAAACAATTACCCTGAAAATAGACGATCGCATTAATGAGCAATTTATGAATTTATTAAAGCGTTTTTCCGATCATGAATTAAAAATTTTAGAAGAATCGGAATATATTAGTGATGATGAATATTTAAGATCAATTGAGGGACTGGTTGAAAGTATCAAAGAAGCTCGAAAAGAACCAATGGAAAATGGGGTTACATTAGATGAACTAGATTGGTAATGTATAACATAATTTTCCTGACACAGGCCCAAAAAGATGCCAAGAAGTTAGCTTCATCTGGCTTGAAACAAAAAACCTTAAAATTAATTTTAATTATACGTCAGGATCCCTATCAATACCCTCCTGAATATGAATTACTTAAAGGAGAACTAAAGGGATTGATCGGTCGCAGAATCAACAAACAACCTAGATTAGTTTATGAAGTCATAGAAAAAGAAAAATTGATCAAGATATATCGGATGTGGAGTCATTATGAATAGTCAAGTAGGGTGAGTCACACAGATTAATTATCGGTTCAAATTATTCTCTTAAAAATGTGACGCACCCTACAGGAGTAAATTTTCCCTCAAATGTAACAATTTCGTAATATCCATCTGATTTAGATATAGCAATAATTTTAGTCATTCCATCCTAGCCTTGAATAAGAAAATAAAGGTTTTTCTAGGAATTATTGTAATAATTTGTAACAAAACAGGTAAGGAAATCAGGGTTTTTCAAGGTAGCAATTAACCAATTTTTCTGTTTTAATCAGAATTGTCAAGAAAACACAATTTCGTAGGGTGCGTCACATTTTCAAAATAAGGCAATATTGCAGGATTTATCTGTGTGACGCACCTTACAGTATTTTACAGGAAAAAGACAATGCAAAATGTACAATTAAATTTTGGCTTTCAAGATTTAAAAATTGAGGACTTAGTAACAGGAATAGATTTAAGTCTTATAGAAGCTCCCATAGTTCAGGTAGCAAATATTGATCTATCTGGCACTTTTAACTCAAATGGTGTCAGTTTTGATTATTCTCTTAGTGGTGAATTTGGAAGTAAAATTGATATAGATTTACCAAGTCTAGGGAATATAGACCTAAGTTATCCCATTTTGACAACTTTAAATGTTCCCACTTCTGTTAAATCGGGAAATACTTTTACCATCTGTACAGGCAATAACTATTATAGTGCTTCTCCCGTCTTTACTGGAGAATCTTTAAATTTCGGCAATATTAAATATTACCTAATTACGGATATCGAATCAGGGGGCATTACTAATCTTTCTGTTAATGCGTTTGGAAAAGATATACTTGTTGATCGAGATTTAACTTGGGAAGGTTTTAGTTTTGGTAAAAATGAAAACGAAGAACTATTTACCATAGTACCTGGTTTTGATAAGACTATTGAGTTGGGTGGTGTGCTAGATGATATTGAATTAAATTTTTCACTTCCTGAAGGAGAAGAAAAAACTAAAACAGGGTCATCTATGAGTACCCCCGGAACCCTTGAAACTCTTAATGTTTCGGTGGAAGAACCTTTAGTTAGCATTTCCACTAATGTTTTAGAATTATTAGCTAAAATACCAGCTCTAGCACCATTAGACGTACTTCAGGAAGACGTTGACTTTGATTTTTCATTTCTTGGTCAAAAGTATGGTTTTGAAGCAGAGTACACTGTCTTAGATTTGTTTATTGAAGGAGGCTATGGTATTGTACAGGAATTTACCTTTGATCCTAATGATGTCAAAGTAACATTTTCTTTCGCAGGGCAAGAATATTCAGGAAATTTAGGAGAAAGTTTCAATTTTACTATACCAATGGATGCTCCAGATTCAATAACAGGAGAAGTTACCTATGAACTTACAGGAGATATTACCTATAGTTATGCTTTAGCTCCAATCGGTTCAATTGGTTACGATGTTCTTGGAGCAAATTTAAGACTAGAGGAAGATGGTAGTTTTGCTTTTGTGGACAAAAAATTTGGTCCAATTCAAAAAGACTCTTTGTCGGGTTCTATTGATTTCCGTAAAATAGAGGTTTATAAGGGTACGATACCAGTTGAAACAAAATATATACAACCTATCACTCAACCTTTTACTATTTTCACTGGCTCACAATCTTATACATGGACACAATTAGCAAGAAGTGCTGACGAACCTGAATCTCAACGAATCAAAGCTCTTAATAACGATGGTAATCTAGTTGAGTTTAACAATATTAAACTTTATTCTTATGATGGAGACACTCTACAAACTGACAAAGAAACCGTTGTTTTGATTCATGGTTGGAGAGGTCCTAATACTAATAATACTTTTGCTTGTCCTGATGATGCCAATATTAGTCGGTTAGCTGATGAATTATCTCCTTATTATCAAGTTCTTTTCCTTGATTGGAGTGAAGCGGCGATCAATCCCGATCCTCTTTTTGGTCCAATTGAGATTCCCTATAATGCTGCGGGTAGAATTAAGCCGATTGCTGAATGGGTAGCCGAACAATTAGAGGGTATTAATCAAAAAATAACTCTTATTGGCCATAGTTTAGGTGGTTTGATGTCGGCGGCGATCGGGGAGATACTCAATACGATTCCAAATCCTGATCCCAATGCAAGTGAAGCTAATAAATTACTAGATAATCCAGACAGAATATTAGACATTATCACTTTAGATGCGGCTTTTCCTGCTCAAAGTAGTGAAATATTAGGACTGAATCCTTACGATCTTGATCTTACCGATGGCAATAATACTGATGATGTTGTTAAAGATTTAAAAGATGTTTCAGACAATTCCATTGCTTTGGTAGTATCCGATGATTTATCTGGTGAAACAGGTTTGAGCGGAGATAATAATTATGCGGCTAGTGCTGATTCTTCTTTGATTCTGGAATTTAATCTTGGTTCAGTTGGTGTGGAGGAAGCCCATGTAGCAACTCAATTTGTTTTTGAAGATTTATTGCAGAATGTAGGCATTCCCAATAAACTTGATGTCTATCAAAACATATTTGGAGGTTTAGCAAAAGACAAATATAATAATCAAGGTGATACAATTACTCCATTTGGAATAGGTACAAATCATGAAGGAGTAATTGAAGTTGATTATGACAGTGGGGAAAATACATGGCACGCAACTTCAATTATTAGTGGTCCATTGTTTTCTATCCAACAGAATATGTATCAAAATGATACCTTCTCTGGAAGCAGTCAGGATGATATTATATACGGTTTTGGTGGGGATGATGGCATTATCGGCGATCTCAATAGTGTCAATTATGGAAACGATATTATCGATGGCGGAAAGGGAAATGACATCTTAGTAGGTATGTTTGGTGATGACATTTTAATCGGTGGTATCGGAGATGATATTCTTGATGGTCGTCAAGGACAAGATACTGTTATTTTTTCCGATAAATTTGAAAATTACGATTATTCCATCTCTGAAAATGGCACAATCACTTTATCTCATGTTCAAGGTACACAAAAGGATGGTACAGATACCTTAACCAATATTGAATTTGCTCAGTTTAACGATCGCACTGTTCCCTTACCTTTAAAACATGGTCCAGAAGACACCGAAACCGCCAATATTCTTGACTCTAATAATCAGGCGATCGGGAATGTTGGTTTAACATTACCCACATATTCCTATGTAGATAATGCTGAGTTTACTTTAACTTTATCTTCCTCTACTCAGGGCAACATCCAATATAACTTTGCTTATATTATTGATGTGTCAGGCAGTATGTCTGGTACACCCTTAGAAGAAGCAAAATCTGCTTATGTTAATCTGACTAATTATCTAATTGATCAAGGTGTTGCTGATGTCAGTCAATTTGTGGTGATTCCCTTTTCGAGTTCTGCTAACAGAGTCGGACCATTTAGTGCTGAGGATGCTAAAACGACTATCAATGGATTGTCTGCTGGTGGTGGAACGAACTTTGAAGCACCTTTACAAAAAGCTGTCGAATTTTTTAGCCGTTTATCAGCAGGTGCTACTAATGTCGCCTACTTTTTATCAGATGGACAAGGGAGTGGTTCTTATGATGATGAAGCGACACAATTAGACAATTTAGGAGTCGATGTTCGAGCCTTTGGCATTGGTGGAGCGAACTTAAATACCTTAAATATTATCGACTCAGGGGATGCCGTTTTACTTCCTGATCCGACTCAATTGAAAGACCAATTTGCACTTTCAGGGCTATCTAAAGATCAAATCACCGAAATTCAGCTTTATTTAGATACCAACATTAATGATGCCATTCCTGCGACTTTAATCCAAACCATCTCACCTGGTGACTTAAAAGATACCCCCGAAGGTTTGAGCATTACTGGTTCAATTACTGGTTTAACCACCACTTCTAATCCTGTCAACTTGATTACTGCGGAAGTTGTCTTTAATGATGGCCGACCTAATGCTACCGTTAATTTTACCATTACAGGAGGTCAAGGTTCGGGAACGCCAACCGCTCAAAATGATACTCTTCGTTTCGCTTCTACTCAAATTGAGGTTGACTCTGGAGACGGTGATGATGACATCCTTGCCAATGATTTGGACAATACTATTAAAGGTGGTGATGGTAGTGATCAAATTTCCGCAGCGGGAGGTAACGATCGCATTTACCCTGGTTCAGGTGATAACCGTATTGATGGCGGTGATCATGTTGATACGGTAGTTTATACAGAAACTTTAGCAGAAAGAGGACCAGTTAATAAAATCGGAAATGTGATCAAGGTTGGTACAGGTACAGATACTATAACTAACGTGGAGTTTATCGAATTTGCTGATACAAGAATCAGTACCGCAACTTTAGCTGTGACTCCCCTTCTCACCAGCAATAATATGAGTATCATTGAGGGTGATAGTGGTATTACTAGCCTAGAATTTACCATTAATCTGTCTTTGGCGGCCGAAGCCGATGTTACTCTGTCATATCAAACTACAAACGGAAGTGCGATCGCCACGGTTGACTATAATTCCGCATCGGGACAAATCACTATCCCCGTAGGTGAAACTAGCGCCACCATTGCTGTTGAACTTATCGGTGATACCGAATTTGAGTTAGATGAAGATTTTAGCTTAACTCTGTCTCAGTTATCAGGTGCTAGTTTTGAGAATAACCTTGATCAATTAACTGTTTTTGCTGAAATTCAAAATGATGATAATGCTCAACCAACTGACATTATTTTAACCAATGATATTGTTCCTGAAAATCTCCCCACTGATACAGTCTTAGGGCAATTTTCTACCATTGATCCCGATGCTGATCCTAATTTCACCTATACTTTAGTCAGTGGTGAAGGTGACACCGATAATACACTTTTCACCGTTAATGGAGATCAACTTTTAGCTAATCAATCCTTTGATTTTGAGACTCAAAATAGCTATTCCCTTCGGGTTCAAACTGATGATGGAAATGGTGGTACTTTCGAGAAGGTGTTTACTATTAATGTTAATGATGTCAATGAAAATAGTCAACCAACTGACATTATTTTAACCAATGACCTTGTTCCTGAAAATCTCCCCATTGATACAGTCTTAGGGCAATTTTCTACCGTTGATCCCGATGCTGATCCTAATTTTACCTATACTTTAGTCAGTGGTGAAGGTGACACCGATAATGGGGTTTTCACCCTTAATGGTAATCAACTTTTAGCTAATCAATCCTTTGATTTTGAAACTAAAAATAGCTATTC
The DNA here is from genome assembly GCA_011391125.1 of Synechococcales cyanobacterium S06. Lineage (GTDB taxonomy): Bacteria > Cyanobacteriota > Cyanobacteriia > Cyanobacteriales > JAABRE01 > JAABRE01. The sequence goes on along the minus strand of JAABRE010000038.1, from coordinate 247 downwards.
GATTCGGGTTCAAACTGATGACGAAAACGGTGGTACTTTCGAGAAAGTGTTTACCATTAATGTTAATGACGTAAATGAAAATAGTCAACCCACTGACATTAATTTAAGCAATAATCTCCTTGAGGAAAATCAACCCATTGATTCAGTAATTGGTAGTTTAACTACCGTTGATCCCGATGCTGATCCTAATTTCACCTATACTTTAATCAGTGGTGAAGGTGACACCGATAATGCATTTTTCACCCTT